>JAKIUX010000004.1 GCA_021647345.1 Hydrogenimonas sp. | reverse complement strand
AAATTGCCACGCTTCCCTCAGTTCATATTTTCAAATGATGTGCAGAAGTTGTATGTCATTTCAACAGCTTTCAATATAGACGTGCGTGAAAAAGATTTATACGATATAGACACATTCAACTCTGTCTTGGGAAAATGTATGCAATACATCGTGCAGTTTCTACATAAGGATCTGAGGCCATCAGACCCATTGCTTGAAAATCTTGAGAAGCTGCAAGCTGAAAAGATCGAGGTCGAAAAGCGTCAAATGGTAAGAAGAACCGTTGCCGATGTACTTTCCGAACTCTTCAAGGGTGATGCGATAGGCATGGATGAGAAGAAGTTCGTAAATCTCATCATGAAGAAGGTGGCTTGATTATGGATATGCTAATAGCGAAAAGGTATGTCAAAGCTCTTGTAGAAGCTGTAGGTGAGAGGAAAGTGGCATCTGCTACAAAGAGCCTGGAGAGAGTTGCGAAAGCCTTCGAAGATAAGAAGTTCGCCGAGCTTATGATCTCTCCTGAAGTGAAAAAGAGCCAAAAAGAGGAGCTCGTCATGGCTCTTTCCGGGGAGAAGGTAGACCCTAAAATATCAAACTTCATAAAAGTTCTTAACATACATGGAAGACTCGGACTCATTCCCGAGATCGTGCGTCAGCTGCAAAAAGAGCTTCAAAGAAGAGCCAACAAATATGAAGGGCTTGTTGAAAGCAGCGTCAAACTCGACAAAAAAGAGTTGAGCGAATTGGAAAAGTCACTCTCCAAATATGTAGACGCGACGGTAGTCCTGCGACAGGTAAAGAGCAGGGAAGAAGGCATCAAGGTAGTTATAGAAGATCTCGGTCTTGAAGCAAGTTTCTCAAAAGAGAGGGTCGCTTCAGACATGATCAACCACATTTTAAAAGCTTTGTAAAATAAGAAAGGAGAATCGGCAGTGTCAAAACTTCAAGCAGATGAAATAAGCTCGATTATCAAAGAGCGTATCGAGAATTTCGAATTGAGCGTCGATATCGACGAAACGGGTAAAGTTGTCAGTATAGCTGACGGAATCGCGCAGGTGTTCGGCCTCAACAACGTAATGGCGGGAGAGATGGTTGAGTTCGAGAACGGCGAGCGCGGTATCGTTCTTAACCTCGAAGAGGCGAGTGTCGGCGTCGTTATTCTCGGCAAGGGTCTCGGCGTAAGAGAGGGTATGAGCGTAAAGCGGCTCGGCCAGCTCCTTAAAGTTCCGGTAGGAAAAGAGATAGTAGGACGTGTCGTAAACGCTCTCGGAGAGCCGATCGACGGGAAAGGTCCGATCGAGGCGAAAGAGTATAGATTTGTTGAAGAGAAAGCACCTGGTATTATGGCGCGTAAATCCGTTCATGAACCTCTTCAAACAGGTATAAAAGCAATAGATGCACTGGTTCCGATCGGACGAGGCCAGAGAGAGCTTATCATCGGTGACCGACAGACCGGTAAAACGACAGTCGCCATTGACTCCATAATAAACCAGAAGGGCCAGGGTGTAACGTGTATCTACGTTGCTATTGGCCAGAAGCAGTCTACAGTTGCTTCTATTGTACGCAAACTCGAAGAGCACGGAGCCATGGATTACACTATAGTTGTTAATGCAGGTGCATCAGAGTCAGCTGCACTTCAATTCCTCGCTCCTTATGCCGGTGTAACTATGGGAGAGTATTTCCGAGATAACGGCGAACACGCTCTGATAATCTACGATGACCTAAGTAAGCATGCGGTAGCATACCGTGAAATGTCACTTATTTTGCGTAGACCTCCGGGACGTGAAGCATTTCCGGGAGATGTCTTCTATCTTCACTCAAGACTTCTTGAGAGAGCGGCTAAACTTAACGATGAGCTTGGCGCTGGCTCTTTGACAGCTTTGCCTATCATCGAGACTCAAGCCGGTGACGTATCTGCATACATTCCTACAAACGTAATTTCAATTACAGACGGTCAGATATTCCTTGAAACAAACCTATTCAACTCAGGTATTAGGCCTGCAATTAACGTTGGTATTTCGGTATCAAGAGTTGGAGGCGCAGCACAGATTAAAGCTACTAAGCAGGTGTCCGGTACGCTCAGACTTGATCTTGCACAGTATCGTGAGCTTGAAGCTTTCGCTCAGTTTGCAAGTGACTTAGATGAGGCAACTCGCGCACAGCTTGAGCGCGGTGCTCGAATGGTTGAAGTGCTTAAGCAGCCTCCATATTCACCTCTTCCGATAGAGAAGCAGGTTCTCATTATCTATGCCGGTGCAAACGGGTACCTTGACGATATTCCGGTAAGCGCAGTTACGAAGTTCGAGGCTGAGCTCTATCCGTTTATCGAGGCGAACCATCCTGAAGTTCTTGCACAGATTCGAGAGAAGAAGAAGATCGACGAAGAGACTGAAGAGCTGATGAAAAAGGCGTTGGAAGAATTCAAAACTTCATTCAGCGCATAAGCGTTAAGGATAAACGATGGCAAACTTAAAAGAGATTAAGCTTCAGATATCGAGTGTCAAAGGTACACAGAAGACGACACGCGCTATGAAGCTTGTTTCACAAGCAAAGCTTAAGAGGGCCGAAGAGCTTGCAAAGCGTTCACGTGTATATGCCCAGAAGCTCGATGAGCTGGTTAGCGAGATAGCTTACGAGATCAACGAAAACAAGGTTGGCGGCAGCGAAAGCAGATTTGTACAGGCAGATCTGCCCGTCTCTACTGTAGATATTATCTGCGTTACTGCTGACAAGGGTCTATGCGGCGGTTTCAATGTTGCCACTCTTAAGACAACACTGAAAATAATACGTGAGTATAAAGAGAAAAGAGTTGCTGTCAGACTGCGTGTTGTCGGCAGAAAAGCTATCGATTTTCTCAAATACAACGGCGTCGATATGAAAGATGAAGTGATCGGACTCAGCGCTTCGCCAGACTATAAAAAGGCAGCCGAGTTTATAGATGAGTCTATGAACGATTTTGCTGAAGGCAAAACCGACCGTGTCGTACTCATATACAACGGTTTTAAAAATATGCTTACTCAGGAGCAGAGAGTTCTGCAGCTGCTGCCGGTCGACATCTCGACTGTCGAACCAAGAGAGCTTAAGTCGAGTATCGAGTATGAACCGGAGGGGCATGAAGAGCTTCTTAACGCACTCTTGCAAAAGTATGTGCAGTATAGCATGTATTACGGCCTGCTCGACTCCCTCGCTGCGGAGCACAGTGCACGTATGCAGGCGATGGACAACGCGACAAAGAATGCGTCAGAAAGAGTTAACGAGCTTACGATTCAATACAACAAAGCACGTCAAGAATCTATTACAACAGAGCTGATAGAGATAATCAGCGGTATGGAAGCATTGAAATAAAAGAAGGAGAAGGAATGACAGGTAAAATCACACAGGTCATCGGACCGGTCGTAGATGTCGATTTCGAAGATTATCTGCCGGCGATAAACGAAGCCCTCGAAGTTAAGTATACTCTCGAAGGTAAAGAGACGAGGCTGGTGCTTGAAGTTGCGAGCCATGTAGGGGACAACCGTGTCCGAACCATCGCTATGGATATGAGCGAAGGTCTCGTGCGGGGAATGGAAGTTAAAGCTACAGGAGCTCCTATTAAAGTTCCTGTTGGAGAAGAGGTACTTGGCCGAATCTTCAATGTTGTAGGTGAGACAATTGACGAAGGCGAAGAGCTCAAAGCGAAAAGCTACTGGAGCATCCACCGCGATCCTCCATCTTTCGAAGATCAAAGCACAAAAACGGAGATATTCGAAACAGGTATAAAAGTAGTCGACCTTCTCGCTCCTTACGCAAAGGGTGGTAAAGTTGGACTCTTCGGTGGTGCAGGCGTCGGTAAAACTGTCATCATCATGGAGCTTATCCACAACGTCGCATTTAAGCATAGCGGATACTCCGTATTTGCAGGTGTCGGTGAGCGTACTCGTGAAGGTAACGACCTATACAACGAGATGAAAGAGTCAAACGTTCTTGATAAAGTTGCTCTCTGTTACGGTCAGATGAGTGAGCCTCCGGGAGCACGTAACAGAATCGCGCTTACCGGACTTACAATGGCCGAATATTTCCGTGATGAAATGGGTCTGGATGTTCTTATGTTCATCGATAACATCTTCCGATATGCCCAGGCAGGTTCTGAGATGTCTGCACTTTTAGGACGAATACCTTCGGCAGTCGGTTATCAGCCTACACTTGCAAGGGAGATGGGTGTTCTGCAAGAGAGAATCACATCTACTACAAAAGGTTCGATCACTTCTGTTCAGGCTGTATACGTTCCGGCTGACGACCTGACCGACCCTGCCCCTGCATCTGTTTTTGCGCACCTTGACGCAACGACGGTTCTGAATAGAAAAATTGCAGAAAAGGGTATCTACCCTGCGGTCGATCCGCTCGACTCTACAAGCCGTATGCTTGACCCTGTAATTATCGGCGATGAGCACTACAACGTTGCGCGCGGTGTTCAGAGTGTTCTTCAGAAGTACAAAGATCTTCAGGATATCATCGCAATTCTAGGTATGGATGAGCTTTCAGAGGAGGATAAAAAGACAGTCGAGCGTGCGCGTAAGATCGAGCGCTTCCTGTCACAGCCGTTCTTTGTCGCTGAAGTCTTTACGGGAGCTCCGGGCAAATATGTGACTCTTGAAGAGACTATTGAAGGATTCAAAGGATTGCTTGAAGGGAAGTATGACGACCTTCCGGAAGCGGCATTCTATATGGTTGGAAGCATAGAAGAGGCGAAAGAGAAGGCAGAAAAACTTAAAGCCAAAGCATCTTGACGGGTCTCCTGTCAAGAGTGCTAGCTATCCTAAGTAAAGGATACAGATGGATACAATGAAACTTGAAATCGTTACACCAACCGGACCAATCTTCTCAGGGGATGTAAAGTCTGCTACTTTTCCAGGTGCAGAGGGAGAGTTTGGTGTTTTGCCAGAACATGCATCTTTGGTCTCACTTCTTGAAGCCGGTGTTATCGAGATCGAAAAGAGTGACGGAACAAAAGAGTCGATAGTTATCGACTCAGGCTATGTTAAAGTCGATGAAGAGAAGACACTTGTAGTCGTTGAAGGTGCTGTCCCGATTATCGGCGAAACCGAGAGTGAAATAGCCAAAGCGATAGCAGAGGCGAAAGAGCTTGTCGAAAAGGCAGGCAATTCCGATATCGCTATTGCCAATGTTGAAGCTAAAGTCGAAGCTGCAGCCAAGACTAGATTCTAAATTATGCTTGAGATTATAGCAGGCTATATAGAGCGAAGCAGCCTAATCACTATTTTCGTTTTGGGTCTGCTTTCTTTCTACCTGTTCATCACCGTAGGGATTTTCGTATATCGCTATCTCGCTTTGAGCAGATGGCTCTCTAAAGAGAGCGATTCGCTCGAGCAGATGCAGATGGGCTCAGCTAGTGTCTCTTCTCATTCGATTATAAAAAGCTGTTTGAAAAAGGTTCTCTCTCCAAATTCCAATATTTTCGAGATGTGTCGGTATGCTGCCACTAAAGAGGCGACAAGAGGATTAACTGCCCTTTCACTCATCGCCAGTACGTCGCCTTTTATAGGACTTTTCGGTACAGTGATATCGATACTAGAAGCTTTTGCCGGTCTTGGAACCCAAAAGAGCGCTACGCTAAGTGTCGTAGCACCTGCGATCAGCGAGGCTCTTATTGCGACTGCCGCCGGAATATTTGTAGCTATCTTCGCATACAGTTTCCACCTTCTGCTAAAGCGTAAAGCGTATGAGCTTACTACCGTCATAGCGATGGAGTGCGATCTACTTCTGGCCTCCAAAAAAGGGGAGTAGCAGATGCAGTACAATTGGGATGACAATCCCGATCTTAATATAACACCTTTGGTAGACATTATGCTGGTCTTGATGGCTATTTTGATGGTTACCGCCCCGACTATAATTTACCAGGAGCAGATTACACTACCAAAAGGAAGCAAAACTCAAACTCTGCAGAAGGTCAAATCTCTTGAGATAAGAATGGATAAAAACGGCGTTATCTATTTTATGAAAGATAGATACAAACCTCTATCTTTTCCGGACCGTTTCCTTCTAAAAACGGAGAGTGTTGACAAGAGTATCCCTGTCTATATTAGAGCAGATGAGCGTTTGAAGTACAAAGATGTTATGTTTCTTCTGAAAACCGTCAAAGAGGCAGGTTTTTCGAAAGTCTCACTGGTGACAGATGGGTAGAGATAAGAGATACTTTCTTATAGGCGGTGCTGCCGCTCTGCTTTTTTATCTCTTTCTTCTTTTATCTCTAATTCTATTTTTTAACGACTATAAACGCTCCAAAAGATATGTGCCGAAAAAGTCTCAAAATATCGAAGTTACTATACTGAGACAATCATCGAAGGAAGATGTAAAGAAGCCAAAATCTCCTGTAAAAAAAGAGGTTAGAAAGAGTCAAAAGGCTCCGGCTGTAAAAAAGAGAGTTTCTGCTTCTACAAAGCCTTCCAAAACTGCCGCTCCCAAGGCGATCTCCTCGCTATTTGAAGGTATAAAGGCGGATAAACCCATTGACGAAAGTCTGGCCTCTAGGCTGGCGAATGCTCCTAAAATAGAGTATAAAGCTACTTCAAACCAGGAGCAAAAAAGGCAGGAGAGTGCAAGCAGACTTGTGCAAGATATAAACTTGAGCAAACCCCAAATAGATATAACCTCCAAAAGTTCAGGTGTAGGCGAAGTTGACCAATATATGAGCCGACTATACGATATAATCTACAAATCTTGGCACCCTGAAGCCATTTACGCGGGGGAAGAGGCGAAGGTAAGGTTAATGATTGCACCTAACGGAAGTTTCGACTACAAACTACTATATCCTTCGGATAATCAAGGATTCAATCAGAGCTTGATAGAATATCTGGATAGATTGAAAGCGGAAAAACTGCCGCCCCATAAAAGAGACGAGAGTCTGGATGTAGATATAGAATTCAAAGCGAAGGAGTAGCAGTGCGCTATTTGATTATACTTTTTACCGGAATTTTGCTTTTTGCTTCAGATGCGACGCTGGAAATTGTCAAAAGCACCGACAACAGGCCATCGGTAGCGATACAAGATGCATCTGAGTTTGGAGATGTGCGAACTAGGCACAAGTTTTTTCGTATCGTTATGGGAGATCTGAAAGTTACTGCCCACTTCAAGGTTGACGATACTTACAGGCAGAGCCGATATGATGCGATGATAGATCCGCTTTTGAAAGAGAGTGACTACCTTTTTAGGTATCGATTCAGAGAGGATGAGCAACAGAGGCTCTATCTCGATGCGAAAGTTTTCGATATTGGTTCAAAAAGTGCCGTTTTTGAGAGGAGTTATCGGGTCTCCAATCGCGCCAGATATCCATTTTTGATACATCGTGCCGTAATAGATTTCAACGACTTTCTTGAGATGCCAAGTGTAGATTGGATGAATAGGTATGTGGTGTTTTCGCAATACAGTAAGCCAAAAAGTGCAGACATTATCATCTCAGACTATACTCTAACATACAGAAAGAAGATAATCAGTGGAGGTCTAAATATATTCCCAAAATGGGCCGATAGAGCCCAAAAAGGTATCTATTACACAAAGCTTGGAAATAGACCTACACTCTACTACTATAATATTTATACGGGAGAAGAGAGAAGAGTTATATCCTCTGACGGCATGCTTGTCTGCTCCGATGTGAGCAGAGACGGCAATTGGCTGCTTTTAACGATGGCGCCTTCCGGACAGCCGGATATATACCGCTATAACATAAAAAGCGGCGTAAAAGAGAGGCTCACTTTCTACTCAGGCATAGATGTATCGGCCCAATTTACCGGCGACGAGAGAAAGGTTGTATTTGTATCAGATAGAATGGGGTACCCAAATATCTTTCTCAAAAAGATAGGCGAACGTGCAGTCGAGCAGTTGGTCTATCACGGAAAGAACAACAACGCTTGCAGCGTACACGGAAAATATGTGATCTACACCAGCAGAGAGAGCGACAACGCCTTCAGTTCCAACACTTTCAACCTCTATCTTGTATCGACTCAAAGTGATTACATTAGAAGGTTGACCGCAAGCGGCGTAAACCAGTTCCCCAAGTTCTCTATTGATGGAGAGAGTGTTATCTATATAAAACATTACGCATCCCAAAGTGCTCTTGGAATTATACGTCTAAACTATAACGAAGGATTTTTATTTCCTTTGAGAGGGCATAGAATACAGTCGATAGATTGGTAGAGTCGGTAAATGGATATAAACGAAAATATCCAATAAGTACAGTTTAACTGTAAAGTAAGAAAAAGAGTGATAAAATCAGTCAAATTTCGAAGGAGATGAACCGATGAAAAAGAGCCTGTTTATAGCGGCTGTGGCTGCCGCACTGTTGATGAGCGGATGTTCGCAGAAGAAACCGGAGGTCGATATGACCAAGCAAGAGACGACTGAAAGCAGCAGCGGGACTACCGCATCAACTGCAACAGAAGTTGATAGCGGTGTTAATAGTGTTATTGGCACAGAAGAGAGTGCATCAGATATAACTACACTTCCTGAAGATGAGCGCATGGCGCAGATCAAAGAGCTTGAAGCGAGTGCTAAAAAGATCTATTTCGATTTCGACAAATATAATATCCGCCCCGACCAGGAGCCGCGTGTAGATGAAGATGCGAGACTCTTCGCATCTGATGCCGCGAAAGATCTGACTATCAAAATAGAGGGTAACTGTGACGAGTGGGGAACTGACGAGTACAACTACGCTCTTGGACTAAGGCGTGCCAAGAGTGTAAGAGATGCGTTGGCCATAAAAGGGATAGATGAAAATAGAATGGTAATGGTAAGTTACGGCGAAAGCAACCCTGTATGCACCGAGCACACTAAAGAGTGTTGGGCTAAAAACAGACGTGTTGAGTTTAAACTTCTTCCATAAATGAAAAAACTCCTCCTTTTTTCTTCTCTTCTTCTGTGGGTCTCTTTGGAGGCCGCGCAGGAGCCCTCGGCATTCGGAGCCGGAGATCTCGATAGTCCGGAACCTTACGGTTTGAGCCAGGATGAGCGGCATATACTGAAAAACAAGCGAGCCATAGAGGCGCTGCAGAAAACTCTTCTGAAGCAGCAGCAGATTGTTCAAGAGAATCGCGAACGTATCGACGGCCTTCAGAGTATTGTAGAGGGATGGAACAGAAAATTTCGCGCAATCGAGAACTCCCTGAGCAGAATAGAAGATATGAATAGGAGCATAACTGATCTTGAGGCCAAGAGTAACGCTCTTGAAAAAACCCAGGCTGAAAATTTCGAACAGATAAGAGCCGTGCTCCAGGAGCTTGGAGCTCTAATAGACTCCATAAACGAAAAATATGTGGATAAAGAGCGCTTCGAGAAGCTTGAGTCAGCATTTTTGAGCTTCAAGGAGTCATATGACTCCTTCATAAAAAAGGCCGATCTTAGCGGAAAGCCAAATGCGCAAATCTTCAAAGAGGCAAAGACTCTTTTTAGAAAAAAGAGGTATGACGAAGCAAAAACCTACTTTTCGTATCTTATCAAGAACCACTACAAACCTGCTACCTCTAACTACTATCTCGGTGAGATAGCTTATAAAAGCGGCCGCTACAAGGATGCGATAGCATACTACAAAAGAAGTGCCTCATTGTATGATAAAAGCAGTTTTATGCCTACATTGCTGCTACATACGGCTATCTCTTTGGAGCGAATAGGCGACAAGGAGCAGGCGAAACAGTTTTACGACTCTCTAATCAGCCTATACCCCAAGAGCAAAGCGGCTTCTATTGCGAAAAAGAGTCTATCGAAACTAAAATAGCGGCCTCTGAAAAAAACTATGAAATTCCGCTCAGGCGAGATGAGATTTTAGCGAAGCCAATCTAGTTATAGTAAAGAACTCTATGAGTTCATTGAGCGTCTGACAGATAACTCCAAAGTTTTTTCTTAAGAATATATAAAAGAAGGGTGTGATAGAATCTGCTACTTTTTAAAGGAGAAATTATAATCATGAAAATTGATGACAACAATGTAGTATCTTTCAACTACGAAGTAAAAGATGCAAAAACAGGCGAAGTGGTTGACTCTAACATAGGGCAAGCACCCCTTTCATTCATTACAGGAAAACAGCAGATTATCCCCGGTCTTGAAAACCAGATGAAGGGTATGGAGAGCGGAGAGAGTGCCGATATTCTCGTAAACGCTGCAGATGCCTACGGCGAATATAACCCTGAAGCGGTTCAAACTATGCCAAGAGAGCAGTTTGCCGGTATAGATCTTCAAGAGGGTATGACTCTTTACGGTCAGAGCGAAGATGGCGGTACGGTACAGGTTACCGTAAAGAGTTTCGACGAAAACGAAGTGGTTATCGATTTCAACCATCCTCTAGCCGGAAAAGATCTTCTTTTCAGCGTTACCGTCGCAGAAGTTCGCGAACCTACCGTAAACGAGTCTCTTAGCGGGCAGGTTGAACAGCCGGGTGCTGAAGGTTGCGGTTGCGGCACAGGATGTGGAAACCATTAATTTTATAGCGGAATCGAAGCCTCTCAAAGAGGCTTTGAAATCTGCCAATCTACTTAAATCTCTTCAATTCAATACCCTCATAAGCGGGGAGTATGGAACGGGACGCCATACGCTTGCTTCATATATGATGCCGGATGCTGCAGTCATAAACGGAAGTGATGTCGATCTGTACACCCATATTGAAAATAGCGATCAGATAATCATCGAAGATATAGATAGAGTCGATTCTCTCTCTAGAGTTTTACAAAGTGTTAGCAAGCATAAGACAAAGGTGATCGCCATCACCGAAGATCCATCTTCTATAGGACCGATCATTTCACTCTTCAGTGTCAGAATAGAGTTGCCGCCTCTAAGTGAGAGAAGAGAGGATATCCTTCCTCTTGCCATGAAATTTGCAAAAGAGGCTGAAGTGATGTTCGGAGAGAAGGGAGCGAAAGATTTCATACCCGATATCGAGAGTGTCGATCTTTCGCGAAACGCATTCTCTCTTAGGCGCTCTATATTTTTGCAATATTTTGCGGAAAATATGGTTAGTGAGGAGCTCATGATGCTGAACCAGGCCTATCTTTTGAAGAGAATGGATGATAGCGAAGATATATATAGAAGAGAGCTCTTTCTTTATGAAGTTCCGCTTATCAGGGCCGGTATGAAGAGATATAAGAGCCAATTGAAGATGTCGCAAGCTTTTGGGCTCAACCGCAATACATTAAGAAAAAAGATAACAGAATGGAAGGAATATCTATGAGAAAAACAGCTTTTTTGTATCCCGGACAGGGCTCACAGGCAGTCGGAATGGGAAAATCTTTCGTCGAGCACTCTCCTGTTGCGGCTCAGATGCTTGAAGCTGCAAGCGATCGTTTGAAAATCGATATGGCGAACCTTCTCTTCGAACCGAATGATATGCTGGAACAGACGAAGTTTACCCAGCCTGCCATTCTTCTTGTTTCGATGATGGCTTACAGGCTCTTTGAGAAAGATATGCCTCAAACACCGGCCTTCGCTCTCGTCCACTCATGGGGCGAATTGTCCGCACTCTCATCTGTTGGCGCTATAGATTGGCTCGACGCGGTGGAGCTGGTTCATCTTAGAGGAGAGCTTATGCAAAAAGCCTGCGAAGCAGTTGACGCCGGTATGATGGTAGTATTAGGTGTTGCCGACGAAGATGTAGAAGCTATCTGTCACGACGCGAGAGAGGGGGGCAAAAAGGTGTGGCCCGCCAACTACAATGCGGATGGTCAGATAGTCATAGCCGGTATCAAGAGCGATCTTCAGAGTATCGAGGGAGCTCTTAAAGAGGCGAAAGCGAGACGGGTTATGCTGCTAAATATGTCTGTTGCCAGCCACTGCCCCCTTCTGGAGAGTGCGGTAGAGCCTTTAACGGAGGCAATGGAGAGATTTTTGAAAGATGAGTTCAAAGCACCTGTTATATCCAATGTGACGGCAAAAGCGTACAACTCTAAGGCAGAAGCCCTTGAACTTCTTGGAAAGCAGCTCGTTTCGCCGGTCCTTTACAAGCAGTCAATAAGAGATAATGATGATCTTGTGGAGAGATATATAGAGTTTGGCCACGGAGGCGTACTTAAAGGGCTCAACAGAAGAGCTACCAAGAAGCTGACGCTGGCAGTGAGTGATTATGACTCTTTAAACAGAGTGGTAGAAGAGCTGACTCAGGAGGATAGATGATAGTCGGTATAATGGGTGCAATGCCCGAAGAGGTGGAGCCGATTGTCAAAAGACTCGATAATGTAAAGCGGCATGAAGTAGCGGATAACATCTACTATACCGCACTCTACGGATCTTTGGATCTTGTAATAGCCTACAGCAAGATAGGGAAGGTCTTCTCCGCACTTACCGCCTCGACGATGATAGAGAAGTTCGGAGCGGGCAAGATGCTCTTTTCGGGAGTGGCCGGTGCGATCAACCCGCAGCTATCTATCGGAGATTTGATAGCAGCTACCAAGTTGTGCCAGCACGATCTCGACATAACCGCCTTTGGACATCCGTACGGATATGTGCCGGAAGGGAAAGTTTTTATTGAGGCTGATCCGAAACTTCTTGAGATCGCCTCTTTAGTGGCGGCAAAAGAGGGCATTAAGCTTAAAAGGGGAGTCGTTGCCACCGGCGATCAGTTTGTGGCCGACGAGCAGCGCAAAAAGTGGATCGGAGAGACTTTTGGTGCAGATGCTCTTGAGATGGAAGGGGCTTCAGTAGCGGTCGTTTGCGACGCTTTGAGAGTCCCCTTTTTCATACTGCGTGCTATAAGTGATGCGGCTGATATGGAGGCGGGTTTCGACTTCGATACCTTTCTTGAAAGCTCTGCGAAAAAGAGTGCAGACTTTATCTTTGCGATTTTAGATGAGCTCGATAAAGCTTAGCAAAAAGATTCTCAGAGCCGCCGGTAAAGCCAATGCCAGGTATAGGCTCATTGAGGATGGGGATAGAGTGATAGTGGGGCTTAGCGGCGGAAAAGATTCGCTGACTCTTGTTCATCTGCTTAAATATATGCAGCGTCACGCCCCTTTTAGCTTCACATTCAAAGCGTTGACCGTGAACTACGGCATGCCGGGTGAGAGCTACGAAGCCCTTAGCCGCCACTGCGAAGAGCATGAAATTGAGCACGAGGTATATAAGACCAACATTTTCGAAGTGGCTCAAGATACGATAAGAGAGAACAGCTCTTTTTGCAGCTACTTTTCAAGGATGCGCAGAGGTGCTCTTTATACCAAGGCTGCCGAAGGCGGCTACAACAAAGTAGCGTTAGGACACCATCTTGACGATGCGGCGGAGAGCTTTTTTATGAATATGCTCTACAACGGAACCATGAGATCTATGCCCCCAATTTACAGAAGCGACAAAGGTTTTCATGTTATACGCCCGCTTATATGGGTAAGAGAGCGCCAGACAGCCGCTTTTGCGGAAGAAAACGCCATTGAGACGATCGGAGACGAGGCGTGCCCCGCAATGGCTATGAGGGTCAAGATGCCCCATGCCAGAGAGAGTACCAAAAAGATGCTGCAGGAGTGGGAAGAGAGGGAGCCCGATCTTTTCAAACGTTTCAGAGCCGCTTTCTGCCACCTTCAGCCCGCTTCTTTTATGGATGAGGGATTTTTAAAGAGGTAGTTTAGGTGGAGAAGACAGAAAAGCTTGCAGTTTTGATAGATGCGGACAATGCGCAGCCTTCGATCGTGGACGCCCTTTTGGCGGAGATAGCCAAATATGGCATCGCGAGTGTCAAGAGGATATATGGAGATTGGACGCTCCCTCAGCTCAAAGGGTGGAAAGAGGTTCTTTTGACGCACTCGATACAGCCTATCCAGCAGTTCGGCTACACGACCGGTAAGAATGCGACCGACAGCGCAATGATAATAGACGCTATGGATCTTCTATATACCGGAAATTTCGACGGTTTCTGCATTGTCAGCAGCGACAGTGACTTCACGAAGCTCGCTGCCAGGATAAGAGAGTCTGGACTTACCGTTTACGGTTTCGGGGAGAGGAAGACACCGGTTCCTTTCGTATCGGCATGCGATAAATTCATATTTACAGAGGTGCTTCGTGTCGAAGAGAGTGAAGAGACCGCCCCAATCAAAAGGCTCAGCGCTTCGGAACTTAAAAGAGACCGAAAGCTTATACGCCTCTTAATGGATGCGGCGGAGGCTTCAAGCGACGAGAGCGGATGGGCCCATCTTGGAGCGATGGGCAATATCATAGCAAAACAGTCGCCTGAGTTTGATCCGCGCAACTACGGATACAAAAAACTTGGTGAACTGGTCAGAGCTACCGGACTTTTCGATATAGAGGAGCAGGTTACCCATAGAGGTGCGAAAGCGGTCTATGTCAGAATACGCAGGAGAAAATAGTTAGCGGTGAGTAGTGATCGATTAGAAATTTAATATCACTCATAACCCTCACATCCCTTCTGTCATAGTGAGCCACAACCTCTCCACCTCCTCATCTTCGAGCTCTATTGTTGAGAGAGTTTCAAACGCTCTCTGTATGGCACTTTTGTCGTAAATTGCCGATATGGCGCATTTTGGATGGGCGGGAAGGTAGGCTCTAATAAGAGAGACTTTTTTGTCAAGTATCTCTCCGCATGCAAAGCATCTATCGGGAGGGTGGAGCCTTCCCTCCTCTTTCAGTAGGTGCAGATATGCTTCCACCGCGCTTCTTTTAGGATTTTGAAGGTGCCATATAGATGCGTAGTGATCGAGCATATTGTAGTAGAAAGAGCCTGGCAACTCAACATCTTTAAGATGTCTGTATAGGAGTGCCACGAAGTTTTGCCATACTCTCATTCGCTCAAATTCGGCAAGCCATGGAAAGCCGAGATGGGTTATATTGCGAAGTTTGGGCATAAAGCGGGGTGAATCTGTTTCAGATTCGAAGTCTATCTTGTAACCGGTTGTTACTATCGAGTGTCTTGCTCCGTAGAAGCGGTAGAGAACCTCCATTTTTTGGGATGTAAGTATAGAGACTATGGAGTCTTCGCTTCTGGCTCTCTTTACGTCGATGATGAACCCCTGCACCTTGAAACACCGCCCTTCAGGTAGTTGTAACCACTTTTTTTGTAAAATCGCTTAATTTTGGAATATTGTACCAAACATGAGAGTGCTTCTGAAAGCTTTTTTAATTGGTTTTAGAAGCCCTCTTAACTGATAGAGAAAAGGGTTTGGAATGGATTTACTGACTGGTTTTAAAGATAACTGCGGATTCGGACTCATCGCCAATATAGATAACAGGCCGAGTCATGAACTGCTTGAAGATGCCATCCGCGCACTGGAAAGGATGATGCATAGAGGCGCTATAGCCGCAGACGGAAAGAGCGGTGACGGAAGCGGACTTCTGCTCTCCATGCCTGCAAAGTTTATGGCAAAAATTGCAAAAAAAGAGGGTGTGGACCTTCCGAAGCAGTTTGCCGTCGCCCAGATTTTTTATAAAAAGAGCGAAGCTCTGAAGATATTCGAAGAGTATTGTGAAAAGAATGATTTAAAAGTGCTTTTTACCCGTGAAGTACCGGTAAATATAGATGCCCTCGGAGATCTCGCACTCAAGACCCTCCCATCAATGGTTCAGGTTTTCGTAGCTCCCAACTCTTTGATGGCTACGAAGCGTTTTGAAGCTCTTATTTACCTGACCAGAAGAGAGGTTGAAAACTCTATTAAAGATGACCAAGATTTCTACATTCCAAGCTTTTCTAATCATGTTATAAGCTATAAAGGGTTGGTGATGCCGACCCATATCAAAGAGTTCTACCCCGATCTTAATGATCCGGATTTTGAGATAAGCTTCTCTCTTTTTCACCAGCGGTTCTCTACCAATACCCTGCCTCAATGGCGTCTGGCACAGCCATTTAGGATGATAGCCCACAACGGTGAGATCAACTCGGTAGAAGCCAACAGATTTAACGTATTGGCCAAGTGCGAATCTATAAAGTCGGAAGTCTTCACGGATGATGAGATGAAGCGCATAATCCCTATTCTGCAGGATGGATCGAGCGACAGTGCGAGTCTTGATAACTTCTTTGAATTTCTGCGTGTAAACGGAATGGATATATTCAAAGCTATTCGTGCGGTTATTCCCGCTCCGTGGCAGAATGCTCCCCATATGGACGCCAATTTGAGAGCCTTCTACGAATATATGAGTACCTGCTTCGAAGCGTGGGACGGCCCTGCGGCTGTCAGCTACACTGACGGCCGATATATTGGGTGTGTTCTTGATAGAAACGGATTGAGGCCCGCCAAATATATAGTTACAAAAGATAGGCGTCTTATCATAACAAGCGAATATGGCGTGATAGACCTTGAAGAGGATAATGTACTCGAACGCGGTCGCCTTCAGTCGGGTGAGATGATCGGTCTTGACCTAAAGTACGGCACGATTCTAAAAAACGACCAGATAGACGAGTACCTAAAAAATGCCAACCCGTATGCCGAGTGGCTCAACGATCAGATGGTCTATCTTCAAGAGTATGTAGAAAAACCCTTTGACAATCTTGAAAGATACAACCTCGATCAGATGATTGAGAAGCAGCGCTACTTCAATATAACCCAGGAGGTTATAGATCAAATTATTGAACCGATGGTAAAAGATGGCAAGGAGCCTACAGGCTCTATGGGCGACGATACTCCTATGGCGGCATTCTCGAAAGTGCAGAGAAACTTTACCGACTTTTTCAAACAGAAGTTCGCGCAGGTTACCAACCCTCCCATCGATCCGATAAGGGAGAAGGTGGTCATGAGTATAAATACAGGCTTCGGAGAGATTCACAACATACTCGACGAAGACCCAAACCATGCGCAAAGACTCAAAACCACTTCGCCAATTTTGACATTTGAGAAGTTCGAAGTACTTAGAAGTTTCGGAGATGAAAAGCACCCAAGATTCAAACCTTACTATAAAAACCGCACGTACTCTACAGCTTTTGAAGAAAATCTTAAAGGGAGCCTCGAAGATCTTGTCTACGATATTATTGAAGATGTAAAGAACGACGGTATCAGAATTGTAATATTCGATGACAGAGCTCTTGATGAGAAGAACAAAACGATCCCGATGGCTATGGCTATCGGAAGGCTCAACTACGCACTGCTTGATGCTGGTGTTCGCCACCTTGTAAGTATCGTGGCCATTACCGGAGAGGCTATAGACTCCCACTCTGTAGCATGTATGTT
>JAKIUX010000202.1 GCA_021647345.1 Hydrogenimonas sp. | reverse complement strand
CCCCGACTCTTCTCTCTTCGCATAAGAGCGAGACAAAGAGCTCGATAACGTCGAAAGAGGAGCCTGCAAAAGGGAGAAAAGAGACTGTTTTGCAGGTCAAGGAGGTGAGCGATATGGATGCTCTGCTTGAGCAGTACAAAAACTCGCCAAGATACTCGGTAGCCCTCAAGATAGCTCAACTATACTTCGACGACGGTGATTTTGAAAAGGCATCTTTGTGGGCGAGAAAAGCGAACCTTCTTGATCGCGACGACGAAAGGGCGTGGCTCATATATGCTCAGTCTGAGTACGCTTTGGGGCGCGAAAAGCGCGCCGAACGCATATTGAGGCTATATCTTGACTATAAAGATTCGCCCAAGGCGAGATCTCTTCTTATGACATGGAGCTCGCAATGATACGTCAAAGCGTGAGACTCGGCGACCTTTTGGTGGAGAGCGGACTTATAAGCGAAGAGGAGCTTATGCAGGCTCTCAAGATCCAGAAAGAGAGTGACTTTTCCAAAAAACTCGGCGAGATACTTGTCGACGAGGGCTTTGTCACCGAAAGAGAGATAGCTGAACAGCTCGCCAAGCAGCTTAGACTGGAGTTTGTCGATCTATACGGCGTAGAGCTCGATATGAAACTGCTCGAACAGTTTCCGCTGCAGGTTTTGAAAAATGCCTGGGCTGTTCCTTTCGGAGAGGATGATGAGAACATATTTGTAGCAACTTCAGATCCTCTTAATTATGATGCCCTTGAAGTGCTTGAGAGGAGTGTCGTCTCAAAGCCGATAAAACTCTTTTTGGCGATGAAGGGAGAGATTCAGCACATCTTTCAGCGCATAGAGATTATTCACTCTACAAAGTCCATAGTAGCCGAAGTTAAAAGGGAGATAAAGCAGCACGGCATTAAAAATGAGAGCCAAGAGAGCGCGGTACTCAAGCTTATTAGGCTTATAATCAAAGATGCCATCTTGAGAAACGCCAGCGATCTGCATATAGAGCCGGATGCCCACGAAGTCTCCGTAAGAGCAAGGGTTGACGGTGTGCTTCATGAAACTTTTGTTTTTGACCTAGAGATATATACGGCACTCGCTTCACGCATAAAGATTTTGGGAAATCTTGACATTTCGGAGCGAAGAAGGTCTCAAGACGGAAGGTTCATGCTTGTTATAGACTCAAAAGAGTACGATTTTCGGCTCTCCTCTACACCGACCCTTCATGGCGAGTCGATTGTTATGAGAATACTCGATCAGCAGAAGGTGCTGATGAAGATGTCTGAGCTCGGTTTTGAAGAGGAGAATCTAAGAACATTTCATGAGATAATACACCAGCCCTACGGCATCATTCTCTTAACCGGTCCTACCGGAAGCGGTAAAACCACCACACTTTACGCGGCGTTGAACGAGATAAAGAGTATCGAGAACAAGGTTTTGACTATAGAGGATCCGGTGGAGTATCAGCTTCCTCTAATTCAGCAGGTGCAGGTGAACGAAAAGATAGGCTTCACCTTCGCCAAGGCGCTAAAATCGTTTCTTAGGCAGGATCCGGACATCATCATGGTCGGCGAGATAAGAGATTTCGAAACATTAAGCGCTGCGGCTCAGGCATCGTTGACGGGCCACCTTGTCTTCTCTACGCTTCATACAAACGATGCCCCCAGCGCCGTAAGCAGAATGGTTCAAATGGGTCTTGAACCATATCTTATAGCCGACGCGCTGATAGCCATCGTCGCACAGCGCCTCGTGAGGAAGATCTGCCCCTACTGCAAAAATGAGAGCAGACCGCACCACGACCTTTTAAAGAGAGTTTTAAAGTATCTTCCGGAAAATCCTATCTTTTATAAAGGAAAGGGGTGCCCGGAGTGCGAGATGACAGGGTATATGGGAAGAACGCTGATTGTGGAGATCTTGAGTGTTGATGAGAGTGTGGCGCAAAAGATTTCGGAAGGAGCTTCGAGACTTGAGATAGCCAAAACGGCTCTTGAAGCAGGGAAGTACCGCCCCATGATAGAAGATGGAGTTCGCAAAGCTCTTGCCGGTGTGACGACACTTGAAGAGGTTCTAAGGGTCACCAGGAGCTAAAATGAGATACTTCAAGATAGAGTATCGGCAAGGGAAGAGACGCGAGTCAATCGTGCTGGAAGCTGAGTCAAAGATAGATGCGATCGCTCAATTTAAGAGTATGACGCTGGGGGTCTTTCTTTCGGTAAAAGAGGTATCAAAGCCCCTCTCTCTCATCTTTAAAAGGTGGGTAGAAAAGTACAAATCCCCCGTGCGAAAGAGGAGGGTGGCGCAAGAGCCGTATATTGCTACATTGAGACAGATTTCGGTTATGCTCGATGCCGGTCTTCCCATAAACCAGTGTCTTGAGGAGGCTCTGCGCTCTACAGACAATGAGATGCTTAAAGAGATTCTAAGATCGGTTCTCTCAGATGTTGAGAGCGGAATGAGCCTGACTGAAGCAGTAGAGCCTTTCAGGGTGCAGCTTGGCAACATATCCCTTTCGATGTTCAATCTCGGAGAGCAGACAGGTACGCTTTCTGAATCGGTTAAAAAGCTGGCAGATATACTTGAACAGATAGAGCAGAATATAAGAGAGCTTATTAGGGCAACAAGGTATCCTCTTTTTACTATTCTAGCCATGATGCTCGCTTTTATAGTCGTGATAGTTATGGTTGTCCCACAGTTTCAAGAGATATTTGTCGAAAGCGGCGCGGAGTTACCGTTTCCGACGCAGCTTCTCATATGGGTAGAGCACGCCGTTAGCGAGTATGGTCCGTTTATAGCGGGCGGTGCGATATTGCTTAGCATGCTCTTTTCGTACCTATATAAAAAGTACCCTCAGGTGGAGTACGAGGCGGATAGGCTGATGCTGAAGATCTACATAGTGGGTAAAGTTATGCATTATGCTATGGTAGGACGTTTCGTCTACATTTTCAACGTTTTGATGAACGCCGGTATTCCTATTACTGACGCTC
>JAKIUX010000201.1 GCA_021647345.1 Hydrogenimonas sp. | reverse complement strand
CTTTGTAGAAGAGATAGAGAAAGAAAGAAGCGGCAGCGTCGAAAATGACGGGAAATCGATGGGATTTTTGACTGGCCAATGAGACGCATCGAAGATCTATTAATAACGAGAGATAGATGGTGTAGTTTTGTGGAAGAGGGTGAGCTTTGAAAGGGATTTTTTGAAATTTGAGAAGAGAGAGCTGCTTATTTTCGATCTTGACGGAACTTTGGTAGATAGCGCTTCTGACTTGGCAGCAGCGGTAAATATGATGCTAAAGCAGTTAGGAAAAGATAGTTTTGAAGAAGATGTTGTCAGAGGGTGGGTAGGAAACGGAGCGAGGGTGCTTGTAAAAAGAGCTCTCTGCGGCGGAGTCGAAGATGAGAAGATGGATGAAAAACTTTTTAAGACGGCTTTTGAACTCTTTATGGATGCCTACTCAAAAAACATTTGCGTAAATACAAAACTATACCCCGGAGTGAAAGTGGCTCTTGCAAAGCTTGCCGAAGATGGGTACAGGATGGCGATAGCTACTAACAAACCGTCACAATTTGTTAGGCCGATACTTGAAGCCCTATCGATAGAGAGCTTTTTTGAAGTAGTGGTCGGCGGAGATGATCTGCCCGAAAAAAAGCCGCATCCGGCACCTCTTCTTAATATATGCGAAAGGGTGGGTGTAAATAGCGATAGAGCTTTGATGGTTGGAGACTCCAAAAATGACATTTTAGCGGCTAAAGCGGCCGGTATGGCCTCTATAGGTGTTGCTTACGGCTACAACTACGGCGAGGATATCGCCATTTACGAACCGGATGCCGTAGCTACGAGCTTTTTGGAGATTCTTGATATGCTTAAGAGGTAGGGATGGATAGAAAGAGCGTTCATATAGGTGTCGTAGGAGGAGGAGTCGCCGGGGTGACTGCGGCTCTGCTTCTTGGTGGTATAGGGTTTCGTGTCACACTTTTTGAAAAGGGTAAAACTCTAATCGGCGGACCCCCTTTTTGCCATTTGCACGCCGGCGGAAATTTATATCGGGAGATCTCTGACGAGCAGTGCCTAACGCTTCTTAGGCAGTCGATAGAGTTTGCAAAGCTATACCCGTTTTGCGTAGATCGCCGCCCTACCGTTATCGCCGTACCGCTGGATGATGAAGGGGAGCCGGAGAGGCTTCTTAAAAGACTTAGACTTTTAAGAGAGAGCTATAGAGATTTGGTAGCCAAAGATGAGAGCTTTAGAGTACTCGGTGAACCGGATGAGTATTTCAGGCTCTACACCAAAGAGGATATGGAGCTTCTGGCTAAAAAATATTCTGCGCAAAAGCCAAAAAATGCCGACGAATGGATGGCGCCCCTTGCAAGAAACTTGAATCTATCTAAGGTGAAGTATCCTCTCATTCTTGTTCAAGAGTACGGTCTTAACCTTTTTAGGCTCTCTGCCGGTGTCGAGCTTGCTTTGCAGAGAATGGAGAGTGTGGAGCTTTTAAGAGATTGCATGGTAACAGGAGTAGAAGATGATTAAGAGGGGTATCGAATAAGGTATAAATGCGAGGGTGAAGATAGTGATGAGGTAAAGGTTGACTATCTTATAAACGCCGCCGGCTTCCTTACCGGAGAGATAGATGAGATGCTCGGTATAGAGGTAAAGAGGATGGTGGAGTTCAAAGCGGCCTATACATCTTTGTGGCCCGAGAGGGAGCGCTACTGGCCGGAGGTGATCTTCCACGGAAAGAGAGGAACGCCAAAAGGTATGGCTCAGTTTACTCCATACCCGGGAGGTTATGTGCAGCTGCACGGTATGAGCGAAGATATAACACTTTTTAAAGGCGGGTTGGCAAGAAGCGAAGATGGCAAAGCGCAGCCCAAGTTGCCCGATAAGTTTCTTGGCCTAATTGAGAAGGGGTGGCCTCATGAGCTTATAGAGAGCAGAACTAAGCGTGCGGTGGAGTTTGCGGCAAGGTTTATGCCCCCTTTTTTAGCGGCAAAACCTGGAGGGCCGCCGCTTTTTGGAGCGCAGCAGATACCAGGTGAAGATCCTACCCTAAGAGTCGCAGAAGTCTCTTTCGACAGACCGAGATACGCCAGGTGCGAGATAGTCAAGGTCTCGTCGGTAACAGATATGGCTGAAGCTATAGTTGAAGATCTTATCGCTGAGAGATTGTGTGATTCAAAGCTCTCTAACTGGAACGGTACCTCTCTTTTTGAGCAGATAGATGAGAAGAGTATAGGCTTAAAAGCGGCAAATATAGCCAAAAGCCGCGGCTATCCGGAAGATATGGCGGCACTGAATATAGATAGCGAAGATATTTGAGCGCTCAACCCAGCTTCAGCACTTTTTCATAGTTGCTGCAGAGCGGGCTGCTTTCGAGAAAGTATTCAAGAAGAGTCTCTATATAGCGATCTTTGAGAGTTCGACTCTCTTCTTGAAAAGGGTTATATTAGGAGTTGAATAGTGTCGTGAACGGAACTCTAAAGTCGGCTCTGAAGCCGGTTATATAAGCTTAGCAACTATTTTAAATAAGGTTATTTTAGCTAAAGGAGTCTTCTATGGAGTGGATAACCCTTAAGCAGTTTGCCAAAATGCATGGTATGAGCATCTACTCTGCCATAAAGATGGTTCAAAGAGGAGACCTTGAGTCTCGAAGCGAGATTGTAGATGGAGTGAAGGTGACGTATGTAAAGAGCAACGATAGTGACAACAAAAGCGCCGCAACCGATAACAAGCGAATCGAGCATAAAGATAATATGTTGGAGAGCAGTAAATCTGAAACGCAGCGACTTATTGAAGAGATATCGCTTCTAAGAGATGAGATATCTCTTCTTAGAAGCGCAATTGAGCGTATCATTACATAGAAGCGATATCTTTTTCAACTAAAAGCTTCGCGCCCTTGAAATCGGCCTTTCCGCTGGCTAATTTCGGTATAGCCTCTACTTTTACAATATCTGTCGGCTGCATTATGGGCGCTATATCGGATGCCGTTATCGCGGCTTTAACCTCTTTCGGCTCAAGCTCGGCACA
>JAKIUX010000200.1 GCA_021647345.1 Hydrogenimonas sp. | reverse complement strand
ATTATTCTCGGATGCACTCACTTTCCTCTCATCGCAGATGCAATAAAGCGCTATTTCGATAACGAGCCGCTTATGATCCACTCAGGCGAAGCGATAGCCGAGTATCTCTCGAACATGGGGTATAAACCCAAAAATAGAGGGGAGAGCGAGCTGAAGATATTTGCATCCGAAAATCCGGAAGGGCTGAAGAATATAGCTAAAAAGTGGCTTTAAGCACCGATGAGATAAACTGTAAAATATCAAAATATTCAAAAAAGAGGGTAACTTGTCACAGGCACTCGCACTGAAGTATCGTCCCAAACGTTTCGAAGATCTTATAGGTCAAGACTCTATCTCTCAGACTCTATCTATGGCGCTTGATCAGAACAGGCTTGGACACGCCTACCTATTTTCCGGTCTTAGAGGGAGCGGAAAAACCTCTACCGCTCGCATCTTTTCCAAAGCGCTTCTTTGCGAAAAGGGGCCCACATCAAAACCGTGTGATAGCTGCGAACAGTGCGAAATGGCAAACGAAGGCCGCCATATAGATATCATAGAGATGGATGCCGCTTCAAGCAGAAAGATAGATGATATCAGAGAGCTTATAGAGCATACGAAATATAAACCATCCATCGGGCGCTACAAAGTCTTTATAATAGATGAAGTGCATATGCTTACAAAAGAGGCTTTCAACGCTCTTTTAAAGACTCTCGA
This sequence comes from Hydrogenimonas sp., assembly GCA_021647345.1. Taxonomy (GTDB): domain Bacteria; phylum Campylobacterota; class Campylobacteria; order Campylobacterales; family Hydrogenimonadaceae; genus Hydrogenimonas. Next base: position 2,313 of record JAKIUX010000200.1, on the reverse strand, counting down.
AGAGCCGCCGGAGTTTGTAAAGTTCATTTTGGCAACAACCGATCCTTTAAAGCTTCCAGCGACGATTCTAAGCAGAACGCAGCACTTTAGATTTAAAAAGATAGCCAAACCTCTAATAGTAAAACATCTAGAGCATATTCTAAACAGAGAAGATGTCGCCTTCGAGCCTGAAGCGCTGGAGATTTTGGCAAGAAGCGGCAGCGGTTCGCTTAGAGATACTCTGACGCTGCTTGATCAAGCCATAGTCTACTCCAAAAGCCATGTTGACGTAGCAACCGTCACTCAGATGCTCGGCATCATAGACCCAAAATTTCTCGACTCTCTTTTTGAAGCGATTTTAAATAGAGACGAAGATAGCTTAAAAAACTACCTCAAAGAGATGGAGAACTATGAAGCTGAGATGGTGATAGACGAGATGAGCCTCTTTTTAAAAGAGAAGCTCTTTGGAGGCGACGCCAGATTTTCACCGATACTGCTCGAGAAGTTTTACCGAATTCTTGCGCAGAGCAAACCGCTGCTCTCACTCGGCACAGATGGCGACTTCATACTCTCGTTGACCATCTTCAAAATGGTCGAAGCCCTCAATATAAAAGAGATCGATGAGATGATAAAAGCTTTAGAGAGCGAGCTCGGTGTAGCCGCTTCATCTCCTGTGGTGCCTGCAAAAGAGGCAAGAGGAGCCGTCAAGAGCCCGCCAAGAAAGAGCGAACCGGCACCGTTAAACGGCGAACCGACCGCCAAAAACGAAACTGAAGCAAAAGCGGTAGAAAAAGAGAGCTACAGACCTGACAGTTCGATACGCTTCAAAAAACTTATAGAGAAGCTATATGACAGAAACGCCGATCTCGGAAAAGCATTCGAAGAGAGCATAGAGTTTGTAAGCTATGAAAATGGCGTGCTCTCATGGAGCAGCCACGCTGAAGGAGAAAACAAAGAGCTTTTGAAAAATCACTTCGGTATAGTTAGGCACTTTGTACAGGAGATTTTCGGCCTTGACACCAAAATATCTCTGGTTAAAAGGGATCGCGAATCCCCAAAGCCTGAAGCTCCTAAAAGGGAGCAAAAAGAGCCTGATGTCGTAGAGAGCGGCGACGCCAACGCAGCCACACACTCATCTTCGATGATAGAGGATCTTGAGGTTAACAGCGCCGGGTGCGTTACGGGAAACTGCAACGAAGCGGAACCTTCAAAAGAGTATGACGCAAAAGAGATTCAAAACGACCCGATGGTTCAAAAAGCCGCCGAGCTATTCGGAGCCAAAAAGATCATAATCCGCTCGAAGGTATAGATGCCATATGAGGCTTCATCTCTATATAGCGGCTCTTGCCCTGCTGCTAGGAGGGTGCGCCCAAAAGATTACGAAAGAGCCCAAAACCTTAGAGAATCTCTCCCATTTTGCCGTTCAGACTCTTCCTCTTGCGCCAAAGGAGGCTTCAAGAGCATACAACCGTTTCCTATCAAAAAGATATATGCCTTGGCAAATAGATAAGATAAACGCTTCTATGGAAGAGATCAGATGGGGCGAACGCTTTATCTTGAAAAATAAAATTTTTAGCTTCAATCGCAAGCCTTTGAAAAGAGGTGAGCTAAATAGAGTTATCGTCAATTCAAATTACGGCTCAATAAACATATTGCGCAAAAGAGCAATAACCATCTACCCTTCCAATTTGCGCCTATTTCCATCATCGAAACCTCTATTTCTCGACCCGTCTATGCCGGGAGAGGGGTACCCTTTCGACTACAACCAAAACAGCGCCATAAAGGCTATGACACCTCTTTTTGTCTCTCACCTTAGCCTCGATGGAGGCTGGGCCTTCGTACAGACCCCTTTCGCTTTAGGGTGGCTGCCGATAAGAGATATAGCCTATCTCGATAAAAGTGAGACTCTGAAGATCATGGGGCTTGAGAATGTGGTCATAGTTTCAGACAATACACCGATATACGATGCAAAACAGAACTTCCTTTTCTATGCGAAGATAGGAAGCATATTTCCTGCCGTAGGAGAGCAGAAGGGGTTTTACGAGATTCTTATTCCTAAAAAAGCGGAAGATAGGGCACTGTTTCAAAAGAGCCTTATTCCGGCTTCCAAAGCAAAAAGGATGCCTCTTGATATGAGTAAGGAAAACATTTTTGCCGTAGCTGAAGAGCTTCTTGGCGAACCGTACGGCTGGGGAGGTGTTGCGGGAGGAAGAGACTGCTCTGCTATGACCAGAGACTTTTTCGCACCGTTTGGCATCTGGCTGCCGAGGAACTCTGCTAAACAGGCTAAAGAGGGAGAGGTTGTAGAACTTTCAGGGCTCTCCGATAAAGAGA
>JAKIUX010000199.1 GCA_021647345.1 Hydrogenimonas sp. | reverse complement strand
TATTGGCAAAAGTCTCCGTTTTGCTTCATCCATTTATGCCAAAAACCACTCAAACCATAGCGAAAGCGTTGGGGTTTGCCATCGACCATGAGAGCTATACAAGTTTGATAAAAGAGGCAAAACTGCTAGATAGCTTCACAATAGAGAAGGTTCCGCCCCTCTTTCCTCGTATAGAGGAGCCTCTGGTTGAAACTCCTGCCGAAAAAGCGGTCTTGGCCCAAATAAAGAAGAGCGAAGAGAAAAAGAGTGATAAAGAGGATGAGTCGGGCAAAAACCTTATAACAATCGACAAATTCTTCGAAGTCTCTTTGAAGGTCGGAACAGTTTTGGAGGCGCAAGAGGTTCCAAAGAGCAAAAAACTTCTCAAGCTCCAGGTCGATCTTGGAGAGTCTAAACCCCGTCAGATCGTCGCTGGAATAAAAGAGTGGTACTCGCCCGACAATCTTGTAGGTACACAGGTCTGCGTTGTTGCGAACCTGAAGCCGGCTAAACTGATGGGACTGGTCTCAGAAGGCATGATTTTGGCTGCAAAAGATGATGACGGCCTTGCGCTTATCAGACCAGAAAAGCCCAAAAAGGCCGGTACATCGATCGGCTGATATAAAGAGTGAGACTCGAAAATCTGCTTGCCGTAACAGGCGGCCGGCTTCTTAACAGCCCATCTATATCGAGATTCGACGATGTCGCTCTAAAACCAAACAGAGTTAAAAGAGGCTCTCTCTTCGTCGCACGATCAAAAGATGATATCAAGATCGCACTGCAAAGCGGTGCTTACGGCATTATGACAGATTTCTGCGTAATCCCGACAGATGAAGAGATCGCATGGATTAGAGTCGATAGCCTCTCGGCAGCGCTTCCTAAACTCCTTCGACTATGGCTTGTAATAAACCCGCGCAGATTTTACCGTCTTGACAGCCTCTCTATGGAGTTCGCCAAAGCCGTTCTTTGTGACCATGAGGCTTTGACCCTTTCAAGTGACCAGGAAACGGCAAGCGAAGAGATTCTCTCATCGAAGCCAAACTCCGCTATATTTTGCGACGACCCCATATTTTTAGAGCGCATAGGCGTCTGCACAGCTGAAAATATCCCAGAAGAGATACTTTTCAAACCTCTTAAGATAGCTCTTTTTACCACCAACGCGACAATAGATGGTACTTACTATGAAAATCTTCCTCTCGCCGGTTCTCTTTTACCGATACTTATAAAGACTCTTGAGCATCTAAAAGGGGCTGGGGTCTCATACTCGCTTTCCAAACTCGATTATACCCCCTCTTTCGAGCCCCTCTTCGTAGATGCCTACTTGCGTGAAGTAGATTTCGGAGAGAGCGAAAGGGTCTTTGTTTTTGCCAGCAGAGAGCTTCCTAAAAAATGTTTCGAAGAGCTGGAAAAGATTAGATGGACAGCAGCTAAAGTCTACATGCCAACACAAATTAAGTTTGAGTATGATATAAAATTGCCTACAATAAAATATGAGAGTGAGCGCGAGCTTTTTGCCCATCTTATAAAAGATGTTAAAAAGCCCGGCTATTTCATATTTTTGGATAAAAAGAGAGAGTCTCTTTTAAAAGATCTACAAAGATTTGAAAGAGAAGAGACCCTACCAACTACAAAAGGATTGTTTTAAATGAGCGGTACCTCCGAACCTTCGTCGGACTTACAGGACTTTTTAGGTAATTACTGGGACATCTTCGCCGGTTCCATCTTCGCTATTTTGGCTTACACACTACATCTTGGTGGTTTTGCTTACCTGACCGTACTATTTGCCGGTTTAAGCATAGCTTCATTCTCCTTTACCGTATCTGAGATTGCTGAGATTTTAGCAGAGAGACTTCAAGAGCCATACTCCAGCTTCGTTCTAACCTTCAGTGCCGTAGCGGTAGAGATAGTGCTTCTTTTTATGATACTTCTTGAGGGAAGCCACGGCGAGCATGCGCTTGAAACCGTAAAAAGCGGTATCATTTCGGCTGTCATAGTCGATATGAACGTTCTTCTTGGAATTGCGGTATTCGTTGGCGGTCTACGCTTTAAAGAGCAGGAGCACAATGAAGATACCTCAAGCACGTATACCACAATACTTCTTGTGGCATCGGTAGCTCTTCTGGTTCCAAGTGTACTTAGCTACTCACCTACCGGATCCAATAATTTACTTATAGCAAGCTACATCATAGCCTTCCTTCTTGGGCTCTACTACCTTAGCATCTTTATTTTCCAGACACGTACACATATGCACTTCTTCAAAGCTACAGCTAGAAGCAGAATCTTCAGACTTAGAAGAAAGAGGGGCCAAAGCGGTGAAGATGAGGAGGAAGAGGATAACTATATTTTTGAGAGGCTCTCCATAAAAGCCAATCTTATCATCATCTTCATACTTATTTTCATAATAGGCGTAATAGCGGAGATTTTTGCTAACGACGGTATGCAGATAGCCAACGAACATGGAATATCAGCGGCGCTGGCAGGTCTTGTGATAGCTATAATAAGCGTATCACCTGAACTCTTTACCGCAATAAAAGCGGCAAAAGCTGACCAGATTCAAAGGGTTGTAAATATTGCAATGGGCGCATCTACCGTGTCGATACTTCTTACGGTTCCCATACTCATGATGCTCTCTCCTCTTGCAGATGTGCAGCTTACTCTCGACTTCAACTCTCTGCAGATAGGGGCTTTGATACTTACAGTCATCCTCGCCTGGAAAACAACCGACAATGGCGAAACCAACTATGTTGAAGGTATATCGCATCTGATGTTCTTCTTCGCTTTTGCGGTGATTGCTGCGTTCTATCATTAAAGATCGAGATACGTTTCGGGAGCAAAGCCCCCGAAACTACGCTTGCCGCTTTGGCACTAAAGCTTGCCCCGCCGGGGCAGACGTCGCACCGAGCGACGGAAGATCGAGATACGTTTCGGGAGCAAAGCCCCCGAAACTACGCTTGCCGCTTTGGCACTAAAGCTTGCCCCGCCGGGGCAGACGTCGCACCGAGCGACGGAAGATCGAGATACGTTTCGGGAGCAAA
>JAKIUX010000198.1 GCA_021647345.1 Hydrogenimonas sp. | reverse complement strand
GGGACATACCATTGTCATCGGTGATAAAAAATATGCGCTGCATCTGATCCCTTCAGGTGTGCTCAATCCCAAAGCGAAGAATATCGTCGGTAACGGCGTGGTACTCTCTCCGAAGGATTTCATCAAGGAGATGGAGCAGTTCGACAATCTTGAAGGCAGACTTTTTCTTTCCGATAAAGCGCATATCCTTCTGCCCTATCATGCACAGATCGATCAGGCAAGAGAGCGCCTCAAGGGTGACAAAGCCATCGGTACGACCGGAAAAGGCATCGGTCCTGCCTATGGGGACAAAGTAGCACGTGTGGGGCACCGTCTGGGAGAACTGCTGCATCCTGAGAAGCTCACCGCGAAGATCATGGAGTTCTTTGCTATCAACAAGCCGGTCTTCGATGCAATGGGTGTTGAAGCGCCTGTCGAGTCTGAACTGCTTGCAGAGCTTCAAGGCTACAAAGAGGTACTTGCGCCGTTTATCTGTGACACGACACAGCTTATGTGGCAGATTCTCGATGAAGATAAAAAAGTGCTGCTCGAGGGTGCACAGGGAACCATGCTCGATATCGATCACGGTACCTACCCTTATGTCACTTCTTCAACGACAGTGAGTGCGGGTGCCTGTTCGGGTCTTGGCATCAACCCCAAAGATATCGGAACAGTCACAGGGATCGCCAAAGCCTACTGTACCCGTGTGGGGAACGGGCCTTTTCCGAGTGAAGATTTGGGCGACGATGGAGAGAGGCTAAGGGTGCAAGGGCACGAGTTCGGCACCACAACCGGTCGCCCGAGAAGGTGCGGCTGGTTTGATGCGGTGGCTATAAGATACGCATGTACCCTCAATGGGTGCGACCAGATAGCTCTAATGAAACTCGATGTTCTGGACGGGTTTGAGACTATCAAAGTTTGTGTGGGTTATGAGTTCGAAGGGGAAGTTATAGATTATGTTCCCTACGACCTGGAGAGGGTCAAGCCTGTATATGAGACCTTCCCTGGATGGAAGAAGGTAGAGGGTGTTAAGAGGTATGAGGATCTCCCCGACTCTGCAAAAGCCTATATAGAAACGATAGAGCGGGTAAGCGGCGTAAAGGTGGGTATCATCTCTACCAGTCCCGAAAGAGATGATACTATAGTAAGGTAGAGAATGCCTAAAAATTACCGTGCTCTTACGAAACTTCGCAAACAAGAGCTGGAGAGGGCGGAGATGGCTCTTCTTGAGATCAACATGAAGATTGAAGAGCTGAAGCGAAAAAGAGAGGTTCTTAGAAGAGATGAGTGTGAGGCTTCGATGCCTAAAGAGGGTGACGGCAAAAAAGCGGCGGCACACTTGGCGCTTAAGCGGGCCATTCAGGAGGGTATCAGAAAAGTAGAGGCACAGATAGAGGCGCTCATACCGACGAGAGAGCGGCTTCAAAATGAGCTGAAAGCTGCCAATATAGCTTATGAGCAGGCTAAGAGTATGGAGTCGAAAGTGGTCGAAGATATCTTAAAAAGAGAGTCCCGAAGGGCCCAAGGAGCGCTTGATGAGATAGCATCGCAGCAGTTTTGGCGCCTCAACAACGGCAGAAAGGGTATGGGTTGAGAAAGCTCTTTTTAGCTCTATTGCCGATTCTGCTTTTTGCGGAGACTTCAGATATTCTTGAGTGCAGCAAGATATTTGAAGAGAGAAAGCATGAGCTCGAACTGAAACTGGAGCAGATAGATGAGCAGAGGCAAGCTTATGAAGCGCTCAAAGATGCCACCGAAGCGATGCTAAAAAAGAGAGAGGCCAAACTTCTAAAAGAGGCTCAAGAGCTAAATGTGACACGTGCAAAGCTGGAAGCCGAAAAGAGAGAGATAGAGGCTCTCATCGCAAAGAACGAAGAGCTTCTAAAAGCTATAAAAGAGGCGAAAGCGAACAAAGTTTCGCAAACATACGCGAAGATGAAAGCCTCCGCGGCGGCTCAGATTCTCTCCAATATGAAGCCCGAAGAGGCGGCATCTATAATATCAACTCTAAAGCCTAAAACAGTAGGGCAGATTTTGGCCAAGATGGATCCTGTTAAGGCTTCGAAAATCACTCTGCTCCTTGAAGATAGAACTTCCGTAAAATAGCCAATTTTTCGGCTATTGGGGGCTAAGTTTTTTTAAAGGTGCTCCATAATCACAAATTTACCTAACTTTCGATAAACTGTCAAGAAAATTTGCCCACTCTCTTTAGGGCCAAAAAGGCGCGTTATGAAGTTAAGTTTAGCCCATGCACCATATATAGCCAGCAAAATCGGTATCGATCTGGCGAACGCACCTTTTGTCAAGTTGAAAAAGGGGCTTGATCCGGTTATAAAGAAAGCTGAAGAGATTATAGAGCAGGATGTCAAGAACGAGCGGGCGCTCGAAGAGCGAGTAAATGAGCTTCTTGAAGAGAAAGAGGATGAGATAGAGTTCATGCAGGCTGATATCCGTCAGCTCTTTTGGATGATAAAGAAGAAGCTGGCGCCGGAGTATGGCGTAATTTTGAACAACGAAGAGAGGTACAGCGACCTTTCGCACAAAATTTTGAATGAGTTGTGGGAAGAGGATCTAATAGAGTACACGGTAAACGAGAACCAGGTCAGGGGTGTGATCTTCAGAGCGATTGAGGAGTATATGAAAACTTTCGAGGAGATCGAAGATGTTGTCTTGGAGAAGATCTCTCACTATAAACGCAAATTGATACCTGGTACCGAAGAGTATAACCTTATTTTTGAACGCCTCTATGAGGATGAACTGCGCAGACGGGGGATGATGTGAAAAAGATTTTGAAACCTATCTGGATCTATCTTGAAAACGGTATCTTCATGGAAGCCAAAAGCTTCGGAGCTGACGGGACCGCTGTAGGAGAGATAGTCTTCAACACCTCTATGACAGGTTACCAGGAGATTGTGACCGACCCCAGCTATGCCGGGCAGTTTGTAACGTTTACTATGCCCGAAATCGGAAATGTCGGGTGCAACGGCGAAGATATGGAGTCTGCGGCGGCCTGGTGCAAAGGTATTATTGTTCGCCAGTA
>JAKIUX010000003.1 GCA_021647345.1 Hydrogenimonas sp. | reverse complement strand
AGCTGGACGAATTGGCGGAATTGGTCCATGCGGCAGAGAGATTTGCTGTTCAACATGGATGCATAAATTTGTATCGGTAACAACAAATTCGGCACGATATCAGGAGATTTCGTTAAATCCACAAAAACTTGCGGGGCAGTGTGGTAAACTAAAATGTTGCCTTAACTTCGAACTGGCAACATACATGGATGCTCAGAGAGATTTCCCGTCGAATAATATTCCATTGGAAACAGAAAACGGACTTTACTATTTTATAAAAGCCGATATTTATATGGGTGAAAACTCTTCAGGACTCATTATGAGCCCTAAATATGGGGCACATCTACAGATATTCAACTCTATTGGGAAATTTGACTTATACAATCAACTTGGTTATAGAAGCAACTACGACTCCTATGGCGTATACATAAAGCCTACATTTGACTATTCGGCTGCAGTAAAATACAGGGTAACAAAAGATCTATCTATCGGAGTAAAAGGTGAAAATATTTTTGGCACCGGCTACAAACAGAGCTACCCTGGGCTTCCTTATGCGATGCCCATATTTGACAGAAAAATATGGCTAAACATGGAGTATCTATTTTGAAAAAGCTAATAATCACACTAATTGCATCCGTTATGCTTTTTGCATCCGCAACCGAGAAAGAGAGAGCCATCTATAAAACTATACTAAATGCAATCTTTCCAGATAAGAAAGTTATTTATGTATGGCTAGATAATCCTAAAAAGAGAGCAATATTTGAAAAGATTGATCGAGTTAAGGTTGTAAAAAACGATAAAGATGCCGATATTCTCATTCTTTATAACTCATTTGACAATCCACCTGAAAATAAGATTATTTTTGCGGACGGATACCTTGTGTTTGAACACTTAAAAGATAAACTTGTCGGCGGATTCTATTGGCAAAAAGGGCGCCCAAATCTTATTTTTCTCAAAAAAAATCTAAAAGATCACAACATTTCCCTTCCTAAGTCTCTTAAAGAGTATATCGAGGATGATATGTGAAATCTCTAAAAGGTATATATCTTCTTCTAGCTTTATCGATTACAGCCTCAATCATATATCTACATTACGGTGTAAACACCACACATACAAAGCTAGTCGAAAATATAGAGAAGATTTTTGTGCTTCAGGCGAAAAATTTCGCTAAAAATATAGACGAAGATCTCAAAAAATATATCGACTCCAACAAGACTCTCTATCAAACACTAAAAGAGGAGCCTCAACTAAGAGCTGCCCTAGAGCACTCTCTCTCAACTATCTCCACACCATCTTTCAAATATATATTTGTTCTTTACAGAGACAAAGATGGAAGATATCGATATCTTCTTGACGGCAGCAGAGAAGATAAGGGATTTTTCAATCAAAAGCTAGATGTAGATAAAAATATGTGGAATAGATGTTATGAGACAAAAGAGGATCAGATAATAGTGCATAAAAATCTTGAGGGCCTATGGATAACATACTTAAAACCTATAGTAAGGAGTGAGAGTGTCGAGGGGGTTATAGCTATAGATTTCTCAACAACGCTGCCGGCAACAATCAATGAAGCTATAAAGCCTTTAGAGAAGATCTTCTACTATATCTTTATTGCAATAGGCGCGCTGATGCTTATTTTGCTCTACCAGACAATACTAAATATAAAAGTAAAAAAAGAGAGCATTACCGACCCGCTTACGCAGACATTAAACAGGAATTTTCTAAAAACATTTTTAAGCTCTATAGATCTTGCAAAGTATCAGATTTTAATGGTAGATATAGACTATTTCAAAAAAATTAACGATAACTTCGGTCACAAAGCTGGAGATCTGGTTTTAAAAGAAGTCGCCGCTCTTATAAAAAAAGAGCTAAGAGAGAAAGATAAGCTCATAAGATTCGGAGGCGAAGAGTTTCTAATATTTCTTTACAGAGAAAAACACAACTGTACTGCCGCAAAAATAATAGCCAATAGACTTAAAGAGAGAATAGAAAAGCATACTTTTAAGTACGAAAAAACACCAATACATATAACTGTCTCAATAGGCGCCGCATCAAAGCCTGAGCATTTTAAATCTGCAGACGAAGCGGTAAAGTATGCGGACGAACTGCTTTATGAAGCAAAACGTGAAGGTAGAAATAAAATTGTATTTGATATCCAAAACAATGAAAAAAGCGACAAATTCAAAACTTTATCTGAGGTAAAAGAGGCGCTTGATGAAGATAGAGTAATAGTGCACTATCAGCCTATAGTAGACCTTGCATCATACAAGACTGTAAAATATGAAGCACTTGTAAGGATTGTAGAAAGAGACGGCAAAATTGTGCCTCCCTTCCTCTTTTTAGACTCAATTGCACATACTAATATTTATGTAGATTTAACAAAGCGAATCCTATCAATCGTCTTTGATAAGATCAAAGAGCATAAGATATCAATTAGTATAAATCTAAACCTCTCTGATATTCTTGACAATATGATATTTTCAATGATTATAGAGGAGATTAAAAAACATGAAGATTTAGCCAAATGGCTCATCATTGAGATGCTTGAGACTCAACACTATAGCAATATAGACTCTCTGAAAGATAGAATTTTGGAATTAAAATCTTTTGGAGTAAAGATCTCGGTGGACGATTTTGGCAGCGGCTTTTCTAACTTCTCTATTTTTCAAGATCTTCCTATAGATATCTTAAAGATTGACGGCTCATTGGTAAAAGATGTAAACCACTCAAAAGTGGCCTACTCAATCACAGAATCTATTAGTCTCTTTGCTAATAAATTGGATATAGAAGTAATAGCAGAGTTCATACACTCAAAAGAGATTCTCTATATAGTCAAAGATTTAGGTATATTGTATGGCCAAGGCTTCTACTTGGGGAAACCGCAAGAGAGTATAGATACAAAAAAATCTATATTGGCATCGCAAACTTCTGCGTAACAAGCTCTCCTTCATCATTAAAGTAAAGATAGTATAAAAGATCTTTTTTTACGCTCTCTCCAACAAGATATCTTAAGGCAAGGTTTGCCTGCAAAGAGGCTATATGCATAACAATAGGAGCGGCAATTCCTGCAGGTTTGCGATCTGTGATTTTAAAGGCATCAAAACCGCTTCTTTCTATGAAGCAGACCTGCCCGTTAAATGCCTCAACCGAACCGTATACCCAGGGAGCTCCTATCTTCTTCGCATAGATATCTATCTGTGCTCTACTTGGAAGGTTGTCAGTAGCATCTAAAATAAGATCATACTCTCTTGAAACTTTCGCAAACTCGTCAAATTTTATTGTATAAGGGGTTGCTTTCACATATGGGCATCGACTCTCCACAAGCTCTGCGGCAACCTCCGCCTTGAACCTCCCTTCATCTCCCACCTTGAAGGCGATCTGTCTATGTATGTTGTGCACGGAGACTTCGTCAAAATCTACCAGATCGATATGCCCAATACCGCTTGAGCCTAAAGAGATGGCCAGGGAGCTTCCAAGCCCGCCTGAACCTATAATAGCTATTTTCCGCTTTTGAAGCTCTGCTTGTTTCTGCTCACCCCAAAGCATCACCTGCCTATTGAAATAGTGAAAATACTCCTGCATTGTCGACTCCATTTTTTAACCCATTATACCATATAATCTTTAGTGGTTTACTTGACTATGATTTTACGCACTTTTTCAAACTCTTTTCGAAAGCCCAAACTCTCTTAGCCTCTCTGACTACACTCTTCTTAACCTCCACCACCATGAGAGATTCTCTATCTTCCAAAACGCTTTGAACTTCGCCGAAAGGGTCGACAAGCATGGAGTCTCCGTAAAATTTCCACTTCAGACTCTTTTGCAGATATTCGCCGACACGATTTGCGCGAAGTATATAAATGTTGTGCAAAAAGGCTCGGCTTTTGAGTATCTCCCTCCACCTGTTGTGGGAGTCGAACGTAGCCGCGGTAGGGAGCAGAAGTATATCTACATTTCTTGAGTTTAGCCGATCGAAGAAGTGGTTGAAGTGAAGCTCGTATCCGCCAATCACCGCAAAACGCAAACCCTCCAGAGTAAATATAAGTGGATCTTTCAAAGGAGCGCATTCGTTAGCAAAAAAGCCGGCTTCATCCCAGTGACCGTAACCCATCAATATCTGCTGGTAGTATGTGTGACTACTTTTAGGAGAGACTTTCACTATACTTTTGTAACATCTGCCTCCCTTTACCTGAACAAGCGGAGCCACTACAACCATCTCATACTTCAAACTGAGCTCTTTCACCATGGCCAAATGGTGCTCACTCTGCTCTTTGATCATATTGGCAGGCATCTTTTCGAGCTCTTTGAAAAAGTGATTTAGAACATACTCGCCCAAAAGTATTAGTTTTGTATCCCTTTTTTTCGCCGTCATGAAGTAGTGATCGAGTGCATTCGGGCTCATTCCCTGCGTCGGCATCTGTAGAGCGGCTATATTCATACCGGTACCTCTTCGCTATCAATCTCCCCTTTCTCTATCGTCTCTACCTCCAGCTTCGCCTCTTCGAGAATCTTTCCCGCCTCTTTGAGAAGCTCCATCCCCTCTTTGTAGAGCTTTACACTCTCTTGAAGAGGAATATCCGGGTCCATAAGCCTCTCCATAATCTTTTTCGCCGCCTCGATCTTTCCCTCAAAATCTCTCTCTTTTGCAGCCATAGCGCCTCCTTAAAAACTAAAAACTAATGAATTAAACCCTCTAAAAAACTCTTCTTGCAAGCAACATCTGAGCGTAACGGTCGAAATCCCATTGAAATTTCAAGATACCGCAGCAAAGCCGTTTTGGCAGAAGAGTTTTTTCAGAGCATACAATTGAGTATCATCTAAGCACATTCGCAACATAGTCAGAAAATTTATCTATCTCTACCAAAAAGGCGTCGTGTCCGTAGTCACTGTCGACTTCGTAGTAGCTGACAAGCCCTCCCTGCCCCTGGGCCTCCATCACTATCTTTATCTCTCTCATCTCTTCAGGCATAAAAAGAAGATCTCTTTTGAAGGAAATTAGATGCAAGTCGCTCTTAATACGCCCTAGAGCTTCGTTAAGACTGTCGTAACCTCTCGATATATCGAAAATATTGATCGCCTTCGTTATATATAGGTAGCTTAGCGGATCAAACCATTTGCTAAAGCCGTATCCGTTATACTCTAGATACCTCTCTACCTGAAACTTTCCGAAAAGCTCGAAGAGTCCGTCCGTTTCAACATAGCTTCTGCCAAACTTTCTATCCATCGATTCCGGGCTTAGGTAGCTGATATGCCCCGCCATTCTGCCGACTGCAAGACCGGTAAAGCCCTCTTCGGCAAAATCTTCCGGTTCATAGTTTCCGTTTTTAAACTTCGGATCTTTTATAATAGCCTCTTGGACAACCTTGTTGAAGGCTATCGCCCATGGTCGTGTAGCGTGTGTCGCCGCCATCGCTATCGTATGTTTTGCGAAGCCTGGAAACTCGACAGCAAACCTCAAGGCTTGCATACCCCCCATAGAGCCGCCTATAATCGCGTGCAGACGGTCGATACCCAGCCTGCTTAGAAGTATCCTTTGGGCTTTAACCATATCTTTTACGGTAACAACGGGAAACTTGAGCCTATAACGCTCTTCAGAGGGGTAAATCTTTGACATCGGCCCCGTAGAGCCGTAGCAGCTTCCTATGACATTTATACATATAACAAAATACTTTGTAGTATCTATCGCTTTGCCGTCTCCAATGAGAGCATCCCACCAACCCGGTTTTCTATCGCCTTCGTATAGACCGGCCGCATGGTGGCTGCCGCTGAGTGCATGGGTTATAAGTATGGCGTTGCTTCTATCTTCGTTAAGCTCACCATAGGTCTCGTAAACCAGTTCGTACGGTTCGAGAATCCTGCCGCTCTCAAGGTAGAGAGCGTTTGTAAAGAGCTCTTTTTCAGTTTTTATCTCCAAACGGCTTGGCCCTCTCTTTTGCGATCGTAGATCTTTATACGTAGTAGTTTGGCGCCTCTTTTGTAATCATAACATCATGAACATGACTCTCCTTGAGCCCTGCACTGGTTATTTCAACAAACTCTGCCCTCTCCCAAAATCTCTCTATACTTTCGCTACCGCAATATCCCATAGAGGAGCGAAGACCTCCCGTAAGCTGGTGTATAACATCGGCAATTTTTCCTCTGTAAGGCACACGCCCCTCTATGCCCTCAGGCACAAGCTTATCAGCGGCTGTCCCCTCCTGGAAGTATCTATCGGTGCTACCTTTCGTCATAGCGCCTATGCTGCCCATCCCACGGTAGCTTTTATACTGCCTTCCTTGGTACATTATGGTCTCGCCCGGGCTCTCCTCGGTTCCTGCTAAAATAGAGCCGGCCATTATTGAGCTTGCCCCTACTGCAAGAGCTTTTGCAACATCTCCGGAATACTTTATACCGCCGTCAGCAATGATCGGAACACCATACTTGTGCCCTACTTGGGCGCACTCATCAATAGCGATGATCTGCGGAACCCCTACACCAGCTACTATGCGTGTAGTGCAGATAGAGCCAGGCCCTATACCGACTTGAAGGGCAGCCGCACCCGCTTTTATCAGATCGTCAGCCCCTTCGCTCGTAGCAACATTGCCGGCTATTATATCAACCTCAAGCTCCTCTTTAAGCTCTTTTAGAGTATCCAAAATTCCTTGCGAATGTCCGTGTGCAGAGTCTAAAACCAGCACATCGACACCAGCCTCCGCCAAGGCACGCGCTCTATCAAACTGCCCCACTCCTATGGCGGCACCTACTCTAAGCCGACCGAACTCATCTTTGCAGGCGTTGGGGTACTCTTTTCGTTTCTTTATATCTTTTATGGTCACAAGCCCTTGCAAAACCCCCTCTTTATCTACAAGAGGCAGTTTTTCAATCTTGTTTTTATGCATAATATCTGCCGCTTCATCCAGAGATATCCCCTTAGTAGCGGTAATAAGAGGCATCTTGGTCATTACCTCTTCTACTCTTTTGTTCATATCGGTCTCAAAACGCATATCTCTATTTGTCAAAATACCAAGAAGCTTCATATCTTCATCCACAATCGGAACGCCGGAGATTCTATATTCGCGCATTATCGCTTCCGCTTCCGCCAAAGTCTGTCCCGGATGCATAAAAATGGGGTCTATTATGATCCCAGACTCACTCTTTTTGACCTTCTTTACCTGCTTGACCTGGGTCTGAACATCCATATTCTTATGGATTATCCCTATACCTCCAAGACGAGCCATGGCAATAGCTGCTCTAAACTCCGTAACAGTATCCATAGCCGCCGATACTATCGGAATATTGAGCCTTATATTTTTGGTCAGTCTGGTCGAAATATCGACCTCTTTTGGCAGAACGGTCGAGTGTTTGGGTACCAGCAGAACATCTTCGAATGTCAGGGCGCGTTTTCTGATTCTCATATTCTATCTCCTTGCTTTTTATTCGTATGCGACCGCATTTTCAAGACTCAACGCTCCGTCAAATAGCGTCTGTTCGTCGAAATGTTTGCCAATAAGCTGAAGCCCTACGGGCAGGCCGTCTGAATTTTTCATTACAGGCAAAGATATAGCCGGCAATCCGGCAAGGTTTACACCGACCGTATACGCATCACTTAGATACATTTGAAGCGGATTGGCCATCTCTTTAAACTTGAAAGCAACAGTAGGGGCGACAGGGCTCAAAATAAGGTCTGCCTCTTTAAATATCTCTTCAAACTCATTTTTTATAAGGTGTCTTACCCTCTGCGCTTTTAGGTAGTATGCGTCGTAGTAGCCCGAAGATAGAACGAAACTGCCGAGCAAAATTCTTCGTTTAACCTCTTCGCCGAACCCTTCGCTTCTAGTTTTAAGATATAGATCTTTAAGATCCTCAACACCTTCAGCGCGGTTTCCGTACCTTATGCCGTCGTAGCGGCTCAGATTCGCGCTCGCTTCGGCAGTCGCTATGATGTAGTAGGCGGCTATATCATATTTTGCGCCCATCATCTTTTTGCGGACAATTTTATGCCCTTCGCCCTCGAGAGCTTTTATAGCGGTCTCGTACCCCTTCTGAATATCCAAAGATGCCCCTTCGATATAGTTTTCAACCACCGCTATGGTCAACTCTCTTTTCGGATCAAGATTTGGAGTTACAGGAGCATACTTGATATCGGCACTTGTGCTGTCTCGCCTGTCGTGTCCGCTTATGATGTCGTAAAGTATAGCGGCATCCTCCACATTTTGGGTCATCGGACCGATCTGATCCAAACTTGAACTGTAGGCTCCAAGCCCCCATCTGCTTACTCTCCCATATGTGGGCTTCATTCCGACTATACCGCAAAAAGCTGCAGGCTGACGAATAGAACCGCCGGTATCGCTTCCAAGAGCCGCTATGGCCACTCCTGCGGCAACGGCGGCCGCGGAACCACCGGAAGAGCCGCCGGGAACTCTTTCGTGATCGTGAGGGTTAAGCGTCTTGCCGTAATAGCTGCTCTCGGTAGAGCTTCCCATGGCAAATTCATCCATATTGGCTCTGCCAAAAGGCGCAAGCCCTGCACTTTTTATCTTCTCTATGACGGTAGCGTCGTATGGAGCAACATAACCTTGAAGAATCTTGCTAGCCGCGGTTACGTTCCACCCTTTTACCTGAATATTATCTTTTACAAGAAGCGGAACGCCGTCGCCGGACTCATCTAAAGCTACATAGGCGTTGATCTCTTTTTTATTCTCTATCTCTCGTTTCAGCTCGTTGCGAAGAGAGGATATCTCTTCGGCAGGCAGGTTCAGAGCCTCTTTAAGTGTTATCAACCTGCTCTCCTTTTCTTCATCTTTAGCAGCGCTATGCCGACTCCGATCGCGTCAAATATAAGCACTATCGTCTCGACAATCACAGGCCATGTCACCGGTTTGGCCAGATCAAACATTCAATACCCTCGCGCATCTGTCGCACAAACCGCCCTCCTCTTTCGCCGCATATCGCCAGCACCTTGGACACTTATAACCCAAAGCTTTCATTATCGCAAAAGTGTCGCCTTGAATTTCAAACTCTCCTAAAACCTCCCCTTTGGCTTCGGAAGTTACCTCACTGACGACAAACCAATCTTCGGCATCTTTTCGGCTTAGAGTCGAAAGCTTTTTGCTTTCTGAGACAATAGATAGTTCGAGAGTCTGCTTGATGGCCCCCTCTTTCTTCAGACGGTCCACAATCTCGAAAAAGGCCTCTCTCGCCGCCGCCATATACTCTTCATCAAGCTGCGACTCTACTTGCGGCAGCGCTTCATACTCAAGATCAAATATATCCTCCGCACCGCCCTTTATGATAGCGGGTGCGTACTCGACAAGCTCGTCGCATGTATATGTTAGAACCGGAGCCACGAGAGGTATCAGGCTTTTGGCGATCATCGCCATAGCACTCTGAGAAGATCTTCTCGTTAAACTATCTTTTTCATCACAATAGAGCCTATCTTTTGTTATATCAAGATATATACCGCTTAGCTCATTCGTAAGAAAGTTGTTTAGAGTATGAAAACCTTTGGAGAAATCATACTCGTCGAAAGACGCTCTGATAGAGGCGAAAACTTCGGCGGCTTTAGCCACTATCCACCTATCCAGCTCTCCCATATCCTGCGGTTTTGCCAACTCTTCAAGATCTTCTACGTTAGCAAGAAGAAACCTGAAAGTGTTTCTTATCTTTCTGTAGTTTTCTGAGACCTGCTTCAAAATGGAATCGCTAATTTTAAGATCGCTTTTGTACTCGCTCATAGCCACCCAGAGACGAAGTATCTCGCTGCCGTACTTCTTGGCAACCTCATCGGGCGCCACTACGTTCCCCTTGGATTTGCTCATCTTCTCACCCTTTTCGTCGACCGTAAAGCCGTGGGTGAGAATAGCTTTGTAGGGAGCTTTGTGCTCTACGGCACAGCCAAGCAGAAGCGAGCTTTGAAACCATCCTCTATGCTGGTCGCTCCCTTCAAGATACAGGTCTGCCGGAAACTTACCCGCATCATAATTTCTCGACTTCAAAACCGCGTTCCATGTAGAGCCGCTATCAAACCATACATCAAGAATGTCGTTCACCTTCTCAAGCTCGTTAGGATTGTAGCCGCTTCCGGGGTATAGAAGCTCCTCTATACTCATATCGTACCAGGCGTCGCACCCTCTCATCTCAAATATCATGGCGATGAAGTTGAGCACCTTCTCATCGAGTATCACCCTGCCGCTCTTCTTCTCTCTGAAAAAGGCTATCGGAACTCCCCAGTCACGCTGGCGGCTTATGCACCAGTCGGGTCTGCCTTCAACCATAGATGAAAGACGGTTGCGCCCCCACTCAGGATAGAATCTTGTCTTTTTGATCTCATTAAGCGCTATCTCTCGCAGACTCTTATTTTCACCTTCCGGCTTCTCGTCGATGCTGATGAACCACTGCCTGGTGGCTCTGAAAATCAGAGGGGTATGGCTTCTCCAGCAGTGAGGATATGAGTGGGTAAAACGATCAGCTTTCAAAAGCGCCTTGCCCAGAAGCTTCACTATCTCTTCGTTCGCTTCGAAGATATGCTTTCCTACAAAACTCTCGCCATTTGGCAAAAGCCCAAGCCTTTGAACCGTCTCATCATACCTTCCCTCCTCGTCAACAGGCATGATCACATCGAGCCCATATTTGAGTCCGACTCTGTAGTCATCTTCACCGTGGCCCGGAGCGGTATGTACCGCACCTGTACCGTTTTCCATCAAAACATGCTCGCCAAGAACTATTTTAGAGGGACGGCCGTTTAGCGGGTTTATAGCTATTTCACCCTCCAGGTCGCGGGCAGGTATGCGCATCTCTATAGGCCCTTCAACTACACCGCTGTTTTTAAGATCGTCAAACAGCTTCTCGGCTACAATATAGCCATCTTTCGTCAAGACGTAGATTTCATCTGGATTTAGGCTTATGGCGACGTTTGCCGGCAGAGTCCAGGGTGTAGTTGTCCAGATAACCAGAGCCGCCGCTTCGGGGTGACCAAGTTTCTGCTTTGCTTTATCGCCAAGCTCGAAAGCGACATAGATAGAGTAGTCCTCTTTATCTTCATACTCCACCTCAGCCTCAGCAAGCGCCGTACGCTCCGCCCAGCTCCAGTATACCGGTTTGCTTCTTTCAACCAATAGCCCTTTTCGCGCCACATCGCACAATGTTCTGTAGATATTTGCTTCGAAACGAAAATCCATAGTGACATAGGGCTTTTCCCAGTCAGCTACTACGCCAAGAGCCTTGAAACCCTCTTTCTGCACTTCGACGAACTTCGCCGCATGCTCTCTGCAGAGCTGGCGAATCTTTGTCTTTGGAAGCTGCTCTTTTTTCGCTTTTCCTATTCTCTTTTCAACCTGCTGCTCTATTGGAAGGCCGTGGCAGTCCCATCCCGGTGTAAAGCGAACATCTCGACCCTGAAAGTAGTTGTCTTTGACTATTATATCTTTCAACACTTTGTTGAGTGCGTGACCGATGTGAATCTTGCCGTTAGCATATGGCGGGCCGTCGTGGAGCGTAAAGAGTTCTCTCCCCTCGCGGCTCTTTTTCATCTTCTCGTAGACTTTGCGCTCGAACCACTCCCTATATCTTTTCGGTTCGTTCTGCGGAAGATTCCCTCTCATGGGGAATGAGGTTTTCGGAAGATTTAGCGTCTCCTTGTAGTCCATTGAATACTCCGGATAAAAATTGGCCTATTATATTTAAAAGGGCATTAAAAAGGGCTGATTCAAGCGCTCTGCTTTGGTATAATGGTGTAAACGGGAGGCTCTTGAAAATGAAAAACAGATTAATTGTAATTGGAAAAAACCTCTATCTCAACCGGCCATTCATGGAGTATGTGGAGCGAGAACTGGAACATCTAGGTTTTTTGGAGCATATTGTCAAAATTCCCGAAACCGGCAGTGAAACTTTGACGGTTGTTCAGGAGCTTTTGGATGAGCGGAACAACCTTGTAGTAGTTGCCAACAGAAAAGCTTTCGCACCGGTTAGCAAGCTGCTCGCAACGATGACCGGGGATTCGCTTGTACTTAAAGAGAATATATTGATTCCATCCAAGAGTGAAATATATGATGACAACAGTTTTTTGCTTCGCCATGATAACTCATCTGTCAACGTAGTTATGGCCGAACCGGGCAAAACCGTTCCTATCTTTCTGATAGGGGAGGGAGAGAAAGAGAGTATTATACATATCTTCAATATGGATGAAGAGGGGGCCCATGCACTGCTAGACCCCATATCCAAAAGCTGCGAAGTAGAGTTTGGCACCACCCCTCTGACCCAAGGGTGGCTAAAGGTTGAGTGCAGTGCAAAAAAGTTTGGAAACTTAGGAAACTTTCTAAAAGGGGTTAAACAGCTTCTTGGCGATAGGGTCATAGAGTCTACAAACATATTTGCATACCTAATACATAGACTATCTAAAGCGGGCAAGAGTGTAACTTTCGCCGAAAGCTGCACAGGCGGAAGAGTCGCGGCGAAACTCACTTCCGAGCCTGGATCATCGGCAATATTCAGGGGCTCTTTGGTTACATACTCAAACGCCTTAAAAGCTGGGTGGCTCGGTGTAGAAAAAGATATTCTGCAAAAGTATGGCGCCGTGAGCAAAGAGTGCGTAGAGCAGATGCTAACTGGAGCCAGAAGTATAGCCTCAGCCGACTACGCATTGGCTGTCAGCGGCATAGCCGGACCCGGCGGAGGCACTTCTGAAAAACCTGTAGGCACTGTCATAATCGGCGCGCAAAGCGAAACTCATACTATAGTAGAAGCCCTCTACTTCGAAGGGGATCGAAACTATATTCAGGAGCAGAGCACACTGTACGCCTACAAGCTCCTTTTTCAGGTCGCTTCAGATGAACTATTCTAAATTCGGCGCCTTTGTCTTGACAAGCTTACGGTTTTTTCCTATAATTTCGCTCACGTTTACAAGATAAACGTAAAAGAAGATACCGACCCGTTAGCTCAGCTGGTAGAGCAATTCCCTTTTAAGGAATGGGCCGTTGGTTCGAATCCAACACGGGTCACCACCGATCTGCATGATCAACAGGTTTACAAATGTAAGGGTCATATGACCCCTTCATCTAGTGGCCAAGGATGCCATCTTTTCAAGGTGGACACAGAGGTTCAAATCCTCTAGGGGTCGCCATACAACAAGGTCGCTTAGCTCAGTTGGTAGAGCGCCACCCTTACAAGGTGGATGCCAGTGGTTCGAGTCCACTAGCGACCACCATTTATAACTTCTTACCATATTCTACGGTGCGGTGGTAGTTCAGTTGGTTAGAATACCGCCCTGTCACGGCGGGGGTCGCGAGTTCGAGTCTCGTCCACCGCGCCATCATACTCTACGCAAAGCATTCTACAAAACAAAACCTAATTCCATTTTGTGATAATGTCATTATTGTGTCATCATGTTATGTTGCTGAATATTTTTAACGAATTTATCTTTGTTAATTTTTCTTTATGTTTTTATTGGTTACAATTACATTGCAACAATAATTTATAAAGGAGTCCATCATGATAGACAACGATATCGTGAAGATTGCGAACGAGACAAAAAAGCTTAACGCTCTTGTCGTCGAAGATGAGAAGGAGGCCAACGAGCTTATGCTCTCTACTTTCGGCAACTTCTTCAACTCTGTAGACTCAGCTTCCAATGCTGAAGAAGCCCTTGCGATATACAAGCAGAAGAAGCCGGATGGGGTATTTATAGATATCATTCTTCCGGGAATGGATGGTCTGGAGCTTGCACGAAAGATCCGTGAGATAAAGCCTGACCAAATTATCGTCATAATATCAGCCAGCAACGATATGAACAAAATCTCCGAAGCTATCAAAATCGGAGTTGACAGCTTCATTCAGAAGCCTATCGATTCGAATAAGATCATAGATCTGCTCAAAAACATAAACAGTACAATCGCCAAGAGAAAGAAGATTGAGACAAAAACATTCTCAATCACACTGCCTATGGATCTTTACGACAGAGTGCACGCAGACGCCAAAGTTGAGAGAATCTCCAAAAATGCGATGATCATTCGAGCTTTGAAAGCCTTCTACAACATCAAGCCCTAAAAAAGGGAAGTTCTATCCAAAACAGAGCCCCGCGACTCGTGTTGCGGGCGCTTATTCTGCCAGAAAGCCTCTTTTCAACTATCATTTTACTCATATAAAGGCCTAAACCTGTACCTCTTGACTGATATTTGGTAGTAAAGTAGGGTTCGAAAATTTTATCTATTATCTTTTTATCTATTCCGCCGCCATTATCTCTTACACTTATGTTTACACTCTCGTTATATTTCACTTCGATCTTTATTGTCGGCTCTTGAGGTTTTCTCTCCTTCAGGGCGTCGACAGAGTTATAGATTAGATTGAGAAGAACCTGTTTCAAGTCATTAGGGCTTCCTTGAACTATCGCCTCTTTTAAAGGCAGCATCAGCTTCAGCCGTATATTTTCATCTTCCAATACGACAGAGATAAGCCTTGCTGTCTCTCTGATAGTTTTACACACTTCGAAGGCACCCTGATATTCACAATCTTTACCGTTTGCCGCATAGTTTCTAAAATCATCAATAGTATCGGAGAGATATTTTAGAGTTTCGTGTATCTTCTTTTCGGCATGAATAATCGCCTCTTTTGAAACATTTCCCACTTGAGCTTTCAGACTCAAATCCTGCATAACCAGAGCGATGATATTAAGCGGCTGCCGCCACTGGTGGGCAATGTTGTTTATCATTTCACCCATCGACGCAAGCTTTGACTGATGGTATATAAGTTTATCTTTCTCTCTATTCTTTTTAACTTCAAGAGCGATTCTACGTTCAAGGGACTCGTTGAGTTCCGCAAGCTCCTTGGTTCTCTTTTCAACTTCCGACTCGAGGTATCTGTTGAGATTCATAATCTCACGACTACTCGATGAAACAAGCGTAGAGAGCGTCGCAAGAAGCTCATCTTTGCTCTCAAGTTTAGGAACTAAATTATTAAGTTCAAGTCTCGCTTCTGGTCTTTCAGAAAGGGCTACACGCGTTAATGTAAAGTTTTGATAACTATTCTTGCCATCTATATGGCAAAACTCCCCGAAACTCATCATCGCATATATTTTATGCTTCTCTTTAAAAAACTTATAAGCATGGCGCAAAATGTCTTCATAACCGTTTCTATATGATATACAGATATAAAACCACGCCGCTTCTGCGGGAAGATTTTTATAAACTTCCGGTATCACCTCATAATGGTTTACCATGCGCCTATAGTGTCCAAAGCCTATCTGCACCTTTTCACCCTCTCTGAACTCTCCGCTGAAAAAACCTTTTTCTCCATCCCATTTCAACATAGCGCGAGCTACACTTCCAAACTCTTTAGAATCTCTAATAAGGGGGTGTGCAAGAGTAATCTTTTGAAACCTCTCTTCACACATCGGGCCGAAATAATTGCTGTAGATATCTCTAAAAGGCTTTCCGTCAAGCTCCTGAAGATACCTGCCATCCGCTTTTGTCACGGTAAACTCTTTGCCGATGGGCACCCAATCGAAAAAGTGGTTGCATTGAATACTCAAGGAGTCTCCATGCATAATGACAGCGGCTAACCCCTCCTCCTGAAAAATACGATTTTGAGTGAAGATAGTGAAATTTTCGTAGGGTTCGTTGTCTGATGCAATACCTCCGAATATCGGTATATGCGGAATATGGTGGTTGCATTCTCTGATAAATCGCTCGATATTGAATTTTACTGCATTGGTTATAAGCAGTATACCTTTCGTATCTTCCCTTACTTGGGCAGAAATCGCAGCTGCTGCTAAAGCGTACTCGCCATCCGAACCGGAAAAAAGGTATTCAAATAGTGATATTTTACTCTTCTCGAAATGGGTAACGGAGATTACGATATGATCATTGTAGAATTCACCGTTATATTGCTGCATAACACTGCTTACGCCGGCAATAATGGCATTTGGAAGTACTCTTTTTATCGCATCTCTGACATATTCAAAACTCTCAATAGATATCTTCCCGCAGTTTACCTGAACCAAAAGAGGCTCTTTTTCGGCAAGAGAGTTTTCGACGGCGAACTTCTCTAACCCCTTCAGATCATGAAAATCGAAACTCCACTGTCTCATAATATAGCCTCTTTGGTTATGTCTTGAGTCTGTAACGCTCTATTTCAATCTTATCTTTACAGACTTCTCGTGGGCAGTAAGCCCCTCAGTTTTTGCAAGGAGTGCGCACGCTTCTCCTATTTCATTAATCCCCTCTTCACTCATAGCGATAATGGAGGACTTTTTTATGAAGTTTTCAGTACTCAAAGGCGAATAGAACTTAGCCGTTCCGCCTGTGGGTAAGGTATGATTCGGACCGGCCATGTAATCTCCTATCGGCTCTGGGGTAAAAGCTCCAAGGAAAATGGCACCGGCGTGTCTGATCTTGGGCAGCAGTTCGAAAGGGTTGACGGTGACAACTTCAAGATGTTCAGGAGCGATCCGATTCATCAGCTCTATCGCCTCATCCATAGTTTCCGTCACTATTACGGCTCCGCGCTCCTCTATAGACTTTCTTGCTATAAGCTCTCTGTCTAGCTTGCTAAGCTCAATATATATTGTCTCTCTGACACTTTCGGCGAGCTTGGGCGAAGGTGTGATCAAGATGGAGCTCGCCATCTCGTCATGTTCGGCTTGTGAGAGAAGATCGATAGCTATATACTCCGCAATGGCGCTCTCATCGGCAAGGATTCCTATCTCGCTCGGGCCCGCTATCATATCGATATTTACGTCGCCGTAAACCATCTTCTTAGCGGTAGCCACAAAGATATTTCCCGGGCCTGTTATAACATCTACCTTGGGAATCGTTTCGGTACCGTATGCCATCGCGGCTATCGCACTCGCTCCTCCAACTTTGAATATCTTCTTTATGCCGCAAAGGTGGGCCGCGGCAAGAAGCAGATGGTTAATCTCGTTATCTGGCGCAGGAGTCGTAACAACAATCTCCTTCACGCCCGCCACTATCGCCGGAATTGCGTTCATCAAAAGCGAACTTGGGTATGCCGCTTTTCCTCCAGGTATATAAAGACCGGCTCTATCAACCGGCGTAACCTTCTGCCCAAGCATATTGCCTCTATCGTCAAAATCGAACCAGCTTTTCGGTATCTGCTTCTCGTGATAGCTTTTAATTCTCTCAAAAGCGAGGTGAAGGGCATCTTTAAGATCTGTATCTAGATCATCGTAAGCCCTCTTCATATTATCAACGTCGACCTGAAATTCTTCATCTGCAGAGGGCTCCCAACTATCGAATTTGGCTATATGCCTTCTTAGAGCCTCGTTCCCCTCTTGCTTGATCTCTTTTATTATCCCTGCCACTATGCTAGATACATGCTCCATATCCATAGCACCTCGACCGAGAAGCTCGTCGAACTTCTGCTTGAAATTTTCATCGCAGCTTCGTAAAACGATCATAACTTTCCCTTACAGAATCTTTCATTTACGCTATTGTATTTAAACTATTATTTAAGTACGCTTTTGTATACTTGCAACGCTTTCGAGCGGACATGGCGGAATTGGTAGACGCGCTAGATTCAGGTTCTAGTGGGCATTAGCCCGTGGAGGTTCAAGTCCTCTTGTCCGCACCATTATTATCTACTTCGAACTGACATTCAACCTAACACATATCTTTCGTTATATATCCAAAGCCTCTAATTGAACCCTCTGAAAAAACTATTCTGCGAACATCTGCAGCGTAATGGTTGAAATTTCATCGAAATTCCGTAATACCATAGCGAAGCCGTT
>JAKIUX010000197.1 GCA_021647345.1 Hydrogenimonas sp. | reverse complement strand
TCGATACATACAGAAGCGATAAACCCAAAAATAAACTCTACTACGATGAGCGCATAGAGGAGCAGATTGAGAAGCTAGTTAAGATTCTTCACAAATCTCCCCACTTCAAAGATCCCAACGAGGCTCGTTTTATTGCTATTAGGCTTCTTGATAGAGATGAGCAGATCTACAGAGTCATTCATGATCTGCCTATCTTCATTGAACTTCATGAGATGCTTGGAAAGATATATAGAGATTTAGAGCTTGAGTTCGACGAGGAGAGCACGGCCGACATAATGAATGACGAACGGTACGCTCTTTCAAAAGCGCTTGTGCTAAAAGCGCTTAAGACACCGCCTAAGAAGGTTACTCTTACGGATAGACTCGACAAACTCCTTATACACCCAGTTTTGGGCCTGCCAATATTTCTCTTTTTTATGTGGCTTCTGTTTCAAATTACCTTCGAAGTCGGCTCTATTCCTATGGAGCTGATAGATGCCGCATTTGCTGAGATTTCAAATACCGTCAAGGGAACACTGCCGGATGGTCCGGTTCAGTCGGTTCTAGCCGACGGCGTAATCCCTGCTGTAGGCTCAGTTATTATGTTTTTGCCAAATATTCTGATTCTTTTTCTCGGTATAAATTTGCTGGAGCAGACAGGCTATATGTCAAGAGCCGCTTTTTTGCTTGACGGCTTTATGAAAAGATTTGGGCTTCAAGGCAAAGCTTTTATTCCTCTTGTGAGTGGATTTGGATGCACGGTGCCTGCTTATATGGCGGCAAGAACCCTAAAAAACCCTAAAGATCGTATCATTACAATGTTGGTTCTTGGGTTTATGAGCTGTTCGGCAAGACTGCCGGTCTACGTTCTTCTAATAGGGGCTTTCTTTCCGACTTCTCACGCCGGCAATATACTCTTCATAATCTACATAAGCGGCGCCATACTCGGTCTTATAGTGGCTAAAATCTTGCGTACAGTACTCTTCAAAGGGGAGCCGGAGCCTTTTGTTATGGAGATGCCGCCTTACAGGTTTCCATCTATGAAAGCGCTTGCGGTAGAGCTCTGGATAAAAGCGAAGCTCTTTTTGAAAAAGGCTGGAACATTTATTGCCGGTGCCTCCATGATAATCTGGTTTCTAAGTTCCTATCCGCATCAACCTGAGCTGGTTAGCAGTTACGAAGCGAAGATAGAAGCTGCTGCAGATGAGTCTGTTAAAAATGAGTTAAGAAATGAACTTTCGGCCAAAGAGCTCGAAAACAGCTATCTCGGTCGCATAGGAAAGAGTATAGAGCCAATTTTTGAACCGCTTGGGTTTGATTGGAGAGTTTCGGTTGCGACTCTTACTGGTCTTGCGGCTAAAGAGGTGGTGGTCTCGACACTCGCTACACTCTATGCGGTAGGTGAAGCAGATGAGCGCAGCAGTACGCTGATTGAGAGGTTAAGAGAGAATATAACCTTCAAAGCGGCTGTAGCGCTGATAGTGATAATTATGATCTACTCGCCTTGCATTGCGGCTATGAGTACATTTTGGGCGGAAGTGCCGCAATGGGCGTGGCGCGGTTTCTATCTTGTGTACCCTAACGTACTTGCGTGGCTCGCAGCATTCGGAGTTTACAACTTTCTTGGTATGTTGGGATTTTAGAGTTCAAAAAGGGGCTGTTCTCCTTTTTGAAGCAGAAGAGATAGTAAAAACTTGATTTGAATGTTTGATGGTAGAAGCTAAATACTGAATGAAGGATGGAAGTTTTACTTCCTTATCATTTTTTTGATGAATCGTTTATAGAGCAGCGACTAAATCTCAAAGCCTTTGCACGATTAATAATTTTTAGAGGAATCAATACTAAACTAATAATTAATAGTCTGCTCTGAAAAATTACGAAACCTCGCTCAGGCGAGTTGAGATTTTTAGCGAAGCTAACGTTTGAAACCTTCACTAAAAAGTGCTAACGCAAGCGCCCCTTCGGGGCAAGCGCACTTTTTTCGCTTAAAAGCGATCGTAAAGTTTTCAAACTAAAATCTCAAAGCCTTCACTCGATTTATAATTTTTCAGAGGGTTTAATAACTAATAACTAATAACTCAATACTCATAACTAATACAAAAGCGCTTCTTTGCTATACTCATAGGAAAAATATAAGGGTTTTGCTATGGAGTGCGAATTTCCTACGATAAATGCCGATATAGATGAGATTAAGAGAATTTTCAAAGAGGTTAAAACCATTGCGGTTATCGGTCTTTCGCCCGATCCTTCCAAAGCGAGCCACAGAGTGGCGAAGTATCTGAAGGAGGTTGGCTACAAGATCATTCCGGTCTATCCGAAAGAGGATGAGATATTGGGCGAAAAGGTCTATCGCTCTTTGAAAGAGATACCGGTGTGTGTCGATATGGTTGATATATTCAGAAAGTCGGCGGCGGTCAAAGCGGTTGTGGAGGCATCTATAGCCAGAGGCGATGTAAAGGTTGTCTGGATGCAGGCCGGAATAGTCAACAACGAAGCGGCTGCCATGGCGAAAGAGCACGGAATGGCAGTTGTGCAGAGCAGATGCGCTATGGTCGATCACAGGGATTATGCATGATAGATGTAGAGGATATAAAAGCTGCCCATAAAGAGGTTTTGAAGGTTGCGGTAAAGACACCTTTTTCTTACGCTCCTAAACTGAGCGAGGCGACTGGGTACAAGGTATACCTAAAAAAGGAGAATCTTCAAAACACCGGCTCTTTTAAGATAAGGGGCGCATTTAACAAGATAGCCTCTTTGAGTGAAGCAGAGCGGTCAAAAGGGGTAGTGGCGGCAAGTGCGGGCAACCACGCTCAGGGTGTCGCTCTAGCAGCCAAGCATTTCAAGATACCGGCTACTATCGTTATGCCTGAGACTACTCCTCTTACAAAGATTGACGGGGTGAAATCTTATGGTGCTGATGTTGTGTTAAATGGCACTAACTACGATGAAGCCTACGCCTATGCGGTAGAGTACGCCAAAGCCAATGGCCGAATATTTGTTCACCCTTTTGCAGATGATGATGTAATAGCGGGGCAAGGAAGTATAGCTCTTGAGATTCTTG
>JAKIUX010000196.1 GCA_021647345.1 Hydrogenimonas sp. | reverse complement strand
CGCAGTATGGCGTAGTTAGCCGCGATGAGGCGCTGGAAAAAGCAGCCGACCTGGGGCTCGATCTTGTTCTTATCGCTCCCCAGGCTAATCCTCCGGTCGCAAAGATAATGGACTACGGAAAGTTCAAATATCAGCAGGAGAAGAAGAAGAAAGAGGCCAAGAAGAAGCAGAAGCAGATCGAAGTCAAAGAGATCAAGCTATCTGTAAAAATTGCCCAAAACGATATTAACTATAAAGTAAAACACGCAAGAGAGTTTCTTGAGCAGGGCAAGCATGTAAAGTTCAGGGTGTTTTTGCGAGGCCGCGAGATGGCAAACCCGGAGGCTGGGGTTGAGGTGCTCAAATCTGTCTGGCCTATGGTTGAAGATGTGGGAGATCTTGAAAAAGCTCCATTTCATGAGGGGCGCTACGTTAATATGTATGTAGTACCAAAAAAAGAGAAGCAGAGTAAAAAGTAGCCAAAATACTTTTTTGTTGCTATTTATCTTTTTTTCGATATAATTACGCCCCGTTTTGCGCACGAAGCTTTCGTGCTATCTTAAAAAGGAGGAAGTTCATGCCGAAAATGAAGACGGTACGCGGCGCTGCAAAGCGTTTTAAGGTCAAAAAGAGCGGCAAGATAAAGCGCGGTTCAGCCTTTAGAAGTCACATCTTGACCAAAATGAGCCAGAAGCGCAAGCGAAAACTGCGCTCCGCGCAATATGTTGCCGAAGTTGATGCACCGCGTGTAAAAGCGATGCTCGGAATGAAGTAACAGGTTTAAGATTAGAGTTCCCCTTAAAAGGGCAAGTTCGGAAAATATCCGGCACCTTACATCAAAAGATGCACAGGTAAAGAAAGGAAAAAGATGCCAAGAGTAAAAACTGGAGTCGTAAGACGCCGAAGACACAAAAAAATATTGAAGCTTGCAAAAGGCTTTTATAGCGGAAGAAGAAAACACTTCAGAAAAGCAAAAGAGCAGGTTGAGCGAAGCCTGGTATACGCTTATCGCGACAGAAAACAGAAAAAGAGAGAGTTCAGAAAACTCTGGATCATCCGTATAAATGCGGCGTGCCGTCTAAACGATATGAACTACTCCACATTTATGCACGGCCTGAAAAAAGCCGGCATAGAGCTTGATCGCAAGATTCTTGCCGATATGGCTATGAACAACCCGGCAGGATTTGCCAAAATCGTAGAGCAGTCCAAAGCGGCTCTTGCGTAACTTCCGGCCCTTCGGGCCGCATCTGCAACACTTCAATAACACCTACTTTAGATATAATACATAAATTTGTTATATTTGACGATATTTACATACTTTTTAAACCAAGTATATAAGGCGGTTTTTATCAATGAAGATACTAGTAACCGGCTCGGCCGGATTTATAGGGTTTTATCTTGCAAAGAGGCTTCTTGAGAAAGGCTATGAAGTTGTAGGTATAGACAATATTAACGACTACTACGATGTCAGTTTAAAATTTGGCCGTCTTCGAGAGCTTGGCATTGCTGAAGATAGGATAGATTATGCAAAAAGGGCTAAAAGCGAGCTTTTTGAAACACACTCATTTTATAGAGTAGACCTTTCGGACTCAAAGAGTTTGAATGATATATTTAAGAGAGAGAAGTTTGATGCGGTTTGTAATTTGGGCGCACAAGCCGGTGTTCGCTACTCTCTTGAGAACCCATCTGCCTATATAAGCAGCAACCTTGTAGGTTTTGCCAATATACTTGAATGTTGTCGAAACTATGAGATTGAAAATCTCTCATATGCAAGCAGTTCAAGTGTCTACGGCCTTAACAAATCTATGCCATTTAAAGTAAGCGACAGTGTCGACCACCCGGTGAGTCTATATGCTGCTACAAAAAAGAGCAACGAGCTTATGGCTCACACCTATAGCCATCTTTACGGTATAAAAACAACAGGTCTTCGTTTCTTCACCGTATACGGTCCGTGGGGCAGACCGGATATGGCACCTATGCTCTTTACCGATGCAATCTTGAGTGATAGGCCTATAAACGTTTTCAACTACGGTAAGATGCAAAGAGACTTTACATATATTGACGATATTGTCGAAGGGGTTGTCAGAGTTATTGAAAACCCTGCAAAACCAAATAGTCAGTTTGATTATCTAAACCCCGATCCTGCCAGCTCTACGGCGCCATACAGGGTTTACAATATAGGCAATGGCAAACCTGTAAAATTAATGGACTTTATTTTGACACTTGAAAAGCACCTGGGCAAAAAGGCGAAGATGAATATGATGCCGATGCAGCCGGGCGACGTTGAAGCGACATGGGCCGATACAGCCGCACTGAAGAGAGATGTAGGGTATAGACCCTCAACCGATCTTGACAAAGGTGTAGGGGAGTTTGTGAAGTGGTATAGGAGATTTTATAGCATAAAGTGAAATTGGCATGTTTGAAAAACTAAACTCTCTAAAGAGCCACCAAGGTTTTATGCGCTACTTTAAAAATACTTCATGGTTATTTGCCGAAAAAGTGTTGCGCATGATTGTCGGGCTTTTTGTCGGGGTTTGGGTGGCAAGATATCTTGGGCCTGAACAGTACGGTCTTTTGAGTTATGCGCAGAGTTTTGTTGGGCTGTTTGCGGCTATTGCTACATTGGGGCTTGACGGTATCGTAGTAAGAGAGTTGGTAAAGCATCCAGAAAAAGAGTCGGAACTAATAGGGACTGCTTTTGGCTTAAAGATAGTAGGCGCGTTTGCGGTATTGTTGCTGCTGGGAATTGCTATACATTTCACATCAAACGACCACAATACCAATCTTCTTGTTTTTATCATTGCATCAGCAGTAATCTTCCAGAGTTTTAATGTAATCGATATCTACTTTCAAGCGAAGGTGATGAGCAGGTATGCAGTCTACGCCAATCTCTTTGCTCTACTTCTCTCTTCAATGGCAAAGATTGTACTCATTCTCTATGAAGCTCCGCTTATTGCATTTGCATGGGTAGTGTTGTTTGATAGCTTTGTTTTGGCAGCGGGGTATGTTCATTGGTATTTTAAAGCTAAAAAAGAGTTTTTTCTTAAGAAAATTAAATTTAAGCTTGAA
>JAKIUX010000002.1 GCA_021647345.1 Hydrogenimonas sp. | reverse complement strand
TTCGATTACTGGGATTATAAAAAGGGTTATGACCCTGTCGTTGATATCTGGTTCGCTGAGTTAAAAGAGGCTGTGAAGAGATATTACGATAGCAAAGAGAAGCTCTTTTTAAGTAGGATCTTCTCGCTTTATAAGCGATACAAAAATGTGAAAGTAGCTCATATGAAGAGAGCGGGGCAGCTTCACTTTAAAGATATCGAGCATCTTGTATACGATCTGTTGAAAAAAGATGAGTTTACAGATTTTCTCTACTTCAGACTCGATGCGCGCATAGGCCATATACTATTCGACGAGTTTCAGGATACATCTGTAACTCAGTATAGGATTTTCGAGCCTATTATAGAGGAGATAGCTTCACAAAAGAGTGATCGAACATTTTTTTACGTTGGCGATACTAAGCAGTCCATCTATCGATTCAGAGGGGGACAGAAGGCTCTCTTTGGGTATGTCGCTGAGAGATTCGGCGTAAAGGTGGAACATCTTCAGACAAACTACCGCTCCAAGTCGGTTATAGTCGAGTTTGTCAACGAGACGTTCGACTACGTTAAACCGCCGCAACTGGCCAATAAAGAGGGTGGATATGTAAAGGTCAGCGAAGGTGATCCGAAAGAGAAGTTGACGGAGGCTCTGCAGCTCCTTTTCGAAAAAGGTATACCCGACGAGAAGATTGCGATACTGGTTCATGACAATAAGGAGATACTGGAGGTTGGTAATCTTATAAAAGAGAGATTCGGCAAGAAAATATCGACCCACAAAAGAGCGAAGGTGACGGAACAGCCGAGCGCCAAAGCTATTATCGAACTTATGAGGCTTATATACTTATTGGAAAGAGATGATGAGGGAGCTTTGCACAGGTTGAACTTTCTCTCGCTCATAAACAGACCATACAATAGAGACTTTAAGCCCGATATAAAAAGCGGCAGAGCCGCGGTTATGGTAAAGGAGATAATGGAGCGCTACTCACTTTTCGACGAAGCGGCAATGAAGCTGCTGGAGTTTGCTATACCGTTGAACGATCTAACCGAGTTCATATATGAGGTCGAAAAGTATGAAGATGAGCTTCCTCCACAAGAGTTGGAGGGTATAAATGTTCTTACTATCCATAAATCTAAAGGGCTGGAGTTCGAGTATGTGATAGTTATGGATAGACTTGGTCGCGGTAAAAGCGATACTTCCGCTTTTATTTTCGATTATGAAGATGTAAAGCTTAAAGATATTAGAGTCAAATTTAAAAATAGAGAGGTTGTCGACGAGGAGTATGCAGCTGCGCTTGCACGTGAAAAAGGGCTCGATGCCGAGGACTCGTTGAATCGTTCATATGTCGCCTTCACCCGTGCGAAGGAGGGCCTCGTTATCTTGAAAAATGAGAGATCTTCGGTTTTTAACTCTTTGAAGTTAGAGGAGTGCACAAGAGGTTATATAGGGGAGTGGAGGAGCGAGAAAGTTAAAAAGAGGGTGCCTCAGCCCCTCTCTTTTACTCCTGTTGACTATGGACGTCAAGAGGTTCTTGATGAGTTGAAAAAATATGAAGCTAACGACTTCGATGCAATATATCTGGGGCTTGCCGTCCACTACCTTTTTGAGAGTGAAGATTTCGATGCTCTTATGAACAGATACGGCGCTTTGTGTGATGTTGATAAAGTTAAGAGGATTGTAGAGAGATCGAAGGCAAATATAGAGTACAGCCTTTTAACCGAAGGCAGACTATATCGTGAGCTTCCCTTTGTCTACAATAGGAAAATGGGAGTAGTCGATCTATTTGTCGACAAAGGCGACACCGCTGTTATAATCGACTATAAAACTGCAACTTCCCGCGATATAAGCGACTATGTAGAGCAGGTACGATGGTATATCGAGGCGCTTTCACATCTGATGCCGCAAAAGAGAGAGATTAGCGGTTATATATATTTTCTCGATAAACAAAAGCTGGTTAAAACAGATTAATTTAACAGTTAATCATAAAAAAAGTATGTTATGCACTATAAATAACATTATATTGGAACACTTAAATACTCTTCATTTATTCTTTTTAAATCTTTTTTACAAAATGCCGAAATACTCCTTTACAAGGAGAAAACTGGAAGAGTTTTTGCTTAGAAAATATCGAAAATCCATATCAGCTTTTGTGATGCACTTGAATTTTATATTACCGGTGTTGCACAAGCATGTTCATATTTTATTAAATGGTTTAAAGGGTAGTTTTTGGAAATTGAGAATCCGCTTGAGAGTTGCACTCTGTTGTATGTCGAAGACGACAGGGAGATTAGAAGACGGGTGACACCTTTTTTGGCCTCCCGTGTAAATACTCTCTGGATTGCCGAGGATGGCCGCAAAGGTTTGGAGCTTTTCGAAAAGCGCAAGCCTGACATAGTTGTAACAGATCTGAATATGCCCAAAATGGACGGTATAAAGATGTCGAAGGCGATCCGGGTTTTTGATAAAGATACCCCGATAATTCTTACCGCCTCCTATGGTGACGACTACCCTCTCTTTGCTGCTATTAAAGCACAAATAAACGCATTTTTACCCAAACCTGTAAAGATAAACGATCTTCTAAAAACGGTAGAGGCGACAGCAAGAGATGCTTTTGCTAAGCACGCACAATTTAGAACCCAGTCTGCGCTGGCTCAACACTACCTGGCCATAGAAGATAGTGCGCTTCTTATCTACCTTGACAAAAGGGGACGAATAGAGCGGATTAATGAAGGAATGTTGCAATTGCTTGGCTACAGCCACGAACTACTTGTTGGCGAGCCGTTTGAAAATATTCTTTACAGAGATCACAATTTCAATAAGTACGATAAGCTTTTTGCAGCTTTCGAAAAGAGAGAGAGCTGGCACGGAGAGGTAAATATTTTGACTCAACTCGATAGAGAGTATATATTCAAAGCTACGCTGATACCGATCTACGATACGATGATGCCTTCTTATAGGTTTATGATGCTTTTAGATGATATTACGGAGGTTGTAAACTATAGAAAACTTCTTAAAAACGAACTCGATAAAACACAGGATACTCTTTATGAGAAGATACACTTCCTTGAACAGTATCAGAATGCTATAAATGAAGGGACAGCGATTTGCAGATTTCTTGAAGATGGCACTATATTAAAAACAGATAAAAGGTTCGAAAAAATATTTGGCTTTAGGGGTGATGAGCTTGTGCGACGCTCCTTTTACCAGTTATGCCCAAACCTTGAAAAAGATTTGAGGCTTGAAGTGGCGGAAGCTATAAAGAATCGTTCGCTTTTGAGAAAAAGGATAAAGTGCAAAGATATGAATGGAAGAGTCTATGTATCAGACTCGGTATTCATACCTATATACCGTATAAACGGAGAGATAGAGGAGATAATCAGTATTCATAACGATATTACCGATATCATTAATCTAAATGAAGAGATAAAAAATACCCAAAAAGAGCTTCTGTATATACTTGGCGATGTGGTCGAAAATAGATCTCAAGAGACTGGACACCATGTTAAAAGAGTTGCCGAATATAGCCGAATTTTAGGGAAGCTTGCAGGGTTAAGCGAAGCGGATACCGAACTTTTGGAGATTGTTGCACCGATGCATGATGTAGGGAAGATAGCGATACCAGATAAAATTTTGCTAAAACCAGGGAAGCTTGGGCCTGACGAGGAGAAGATCATAAAAGAGCATACGGTTATCGGCGGAGAGCTATTTGGAAACTCCGAAAGATCTTTTATGAAAGCGGCTCGAATTGTGGCTCTCGAGCACCATGAACGTTATGACGGAAAAGGGTATCCATACGGCAAGAAGGGGAGTGAAATACATATATTCGGACGTATAGTGGCTATAGCGGATGTATTTGACGCGTTAAGTGTAGAGCGTAGTTATAAAAAGGCTTGGCCCGTAGAGGATATTGTGGAGTTCATGAAGAGAGAGAGCGGAAAGATGTTCGACCCCAATCTCATTGATCTCTTCATAGAGAATCTCGATCTTTTCCTGGAAGTAAGAAGGAGAGAGATTCGAATAAGTCAATAGGCTATGCGATTTCTCCCAAGCTTCTTTGCTTCATACATCTTCGTATCGGCACGATGTACGAGTGTATCCATAGACTGCCCCGCCTCCCAAGCGGCGACACCGAAACTGGCAGTTATGGGTACGGGAATATCCGCAGAGCGCTTCTCCATATGTTCTCGAAGTTTCTGAGCGAGATGAACCGCATCCGGGAGTGCCGTTTCAGGCAGCAGTATCATAAACTCCTCGCCTCCCCATCTTATGAGAGAGTCAGTAGCACGTAGGTTTCTTCTGATCGTTTCGGTTGCTTTGACCAATACAGTATCGCCGGTTGAGTGTCCGTAGGTGTCGTTTATCTTTTTGAAATGGTCTATATCAAAATAGATAATGGAAAATGGGTGTCCGTAACGCTCCGCCCTTTTTATCTCATGCTCAAGAAGCTCTATTCCTCTGTGTCGGTTCACTGTTCCGGTCAGCTTGTCGGTATGTGCCATCATATCGAGCCTTTTTATCAGCTCATCTCGTTCTATCTTCGCCTTTATCGACTCTATACCGAAGGCTACCGTATTTGCGATATTCTGCCATAGATCCAGCTCCTCTTTGTCGAAAGTGTGGTTCTCTTTGAAAAGAAGTGTCAATATGCCTGCTGGCCTATTCTTGAGTCTGATTTTCATAGGGATTGAAATGACTGTTATAATTCCGTTTTTGGTGAGCAGATCTTTCAGTTTGGTCTCCGGGAGGTTTGATATGTCGTCTACAAAAACCATCTGGCCGTGTTTTGCTGCAAGAAAACAGGGTAGGTAAAGTTTTTTATTTTCTGAATTTTCTAGATCTATAGTTTTGCAGATAAGAGATTACAAAGTGAGTTCCGAATTGGAGTTGTGGTATAACTCTTTTAATTCGGATCCTTCGGCCAGCATCAGAAAGCCGATAGTTTTTTCGCTTATCTTCGGAAGTTTTTCAACAAAACCCTGCAAAAACTCCTCAACCTTGAAAGCGGTTATAATATCCTGGCTGATTTCGGCATGGAACTTCATAAGCGATTTAAGATAGCCCTCTTTCGCAAGACGCTCTTTTATCTCTTCGTTCGAGCGCACTATGGAGTCTATGGGATACCATTTTGTTACATACTTTTTTGACCCGTCCAATGTATCAAATTGTGCAGATCCGCTCAATAGAAGATCGCTTCCATCCTTTTTTCTAAATATACAGTGCGCATATTCGATATTTTTTCTTTCATTGAGCCTAGTTAGGAAGTCATGGTTGTGGATATATGGTATAGGCTCTATAATCTTCTCTATGGGCTCTAAAAGAAGCTCTTCGAACCCATAGCCTAGATAATATGCAAAGCGCTCTGAGATGGAGAGTATTCTGCCGTCATCGGAGATTTCGAGAGAGAAGAGAAACTTTTCATTGCTCTTGAAATAGTCATATATGGATTCAAGGAGTTTGTCCGGTTTTGACCTTTTTGATATATATTGAGTGATGCCGTACTCTATAGCACGAGTTAGATGAAGGGTATCCTCTTCAAATGATGTTGTTACAAAAATCGGAGTATCCGGACGGTGTTCTTTTATCTCTTTTATCATCTCCAAACCGTCCATAATCGGCATTTTAAAATCGGTTATTACCGCATCTGGTCCTCTGTCGAAAAAGAGTTCTAGCCCCTCTTTCCCGTTTTTAGCGGTATATAACTCTTCTACATAGTTTTGAAGAAAATTTGCAGTCTCTTGAAGAACGGTTTCATCATCTTCGACATAGATAACTTTGATGGGAAGCTTTTGTAACTGCTGCACGAGCTCTCTTTCCCTTTATTTAATACGGAATAGTTTAAGTTAATAATAACATATATTTGTTATTTGAACCTTAAATTATTTAATTTTTCATACTTTTTTTTAAGAAATGTTTAGTAAAGTGAAGAGTTTGATACGAAAAGCAAAAGAGTATCAGAGGTTAGTTTGGTGCTATCTTTCTTTATGGCTTTTTGGAGATGACCGAAGCAGTAGCAACCTTCATGCTTTTCGGTCTGCTTTTTGCGCCTCTTTTGCATGTATGGCTGGATATTTACGATCTATAGGGTTGCAACTTCTATCATCATAGCTTTCGCCGCGGGTATTATGAGTAACCTTTTTACGCGGTAGAAGGGGAATGCAGTAGGCTCTTTTTCTCAAAAGGCTCTCTTACCGCTATCGCTTCAGCGGTAAGCCATTGTAAAAAGGAGATGTACGAGTGTAACGGCGAATGCGGGAAAGAGAAAAAAAGAGTTTCCGTCGAAGTTTTAAAAGAGGCTCTTCGTTACGGCTTTGTAACTCTTATGGGCGATATAGCGAAGCCACTGTTTTGGGGGCTCATTATCGGTGCGGCCATTACAGTTGCGATACCGGAAAATCTTGGAGAGTGGATAAGCGGCAACGGCTAGATCGGGTATATAATCGCCATAGCTATCGCCGTTGCTATGTATGTGCCACTGTCAGTCTGCCAATTGCCGCATCTTTGGCTGCTCTAAGCGGGGTCAGCCTCGATGCAGCGTTTGTTTTTTTAAGTGTCGGACCGGCTACAAATACGGTTACGATAGGAGTGGTTAAGAGAATGCTTGGAACCAAGTCGCTGGTTATATATCTTGCAACAATAGTCGGAGGGTCCATCTTTTTTGGTATTCTGCTTGATCTCTTCTTTGAATCTATGCAGATCGATCCGCATTCTGTAGTACATATGCAGGAGGATAGCAACTGGGTGAGCACACTCTCCTTTATGATTCTATGGGGTTTGGTAATATGGTTCTTTTCAAAATCTCTCATCCTTAAAAAGAGCGGCTGCTACAGCAAGGGGGACTCTTGTTGCGCTAAAGATTCCTGATTGAGGCCATAGAGTTAAGATCTCTGCTCTCTTATCGTGAACCAAACTTTGTAGTAGATTCTGTCGTACTCTGCGGAGCCGAAAAAGCGACTCTGCGTTGAGTTGTCTCTAAAATCTCCCATAAAGAAGTAGCTATGGGGCGAAAGTGCGGTTTTTGGATACTCTATTAGTTCCGCCGGACCTTCTACCTCTTTTGTATGTGTAATTTTGTAGAAGTTGGAGTAGGGGGTTTTCCAACATCCATCTTCGTCAAAAAAAGTCTCTATTTTGTATCTCTTGGCGTAGTCGCATGCGGCTGACGAATTGCCTTCAATCTGCAGATAGAAGTTTTTCATTTTTTCAAATATTCTGTCGTCCAGAATCGCTACACACCTTTTAAGATATAGGCGCTTTACCAGCGGATGTCCGAAGGCGAGAAGATCTCCTCAGTGAATACCTTTTTCACTACCTAGCAAGTGGCCGTCAATATAGAAGAACTATGAAGGTATATGTATGCCGGCCGAGATATTTTCTGCAACCGCATAGTCGCCATCCATGAGAGTGTAGTTCATGCTTATATCGCTGATTCGTAATATTCGAATGAATGAGAGAAGAAACAGCAGTGAGAGGATAAAGAGAAGGAGTCTTTTGATATATCATTTCATATAGATATTTTAGAGCCTGACTCCTTTGTATAGGTTAAAACTATGGTATAGTTTTGTATTGACTCAATAAATGAAGGATCTGTAATGGCTGGATGTGAAGATCTCAAAGAGCTGCTTGAGATAGAGGTGATTCCCGATGTCGAGGAGATGATTGACGAGCTATTCGAGGAGATAGCCGATGCGAAAGAGGCCGATGAAGAGTCAAAAGCAGAATATGCCGAGCTTCAGGAGCTTAGAAGCTCTTTCGAGGAGCTTTTAAGTGACCTTCAAGACGGTGAAGTAAACGAAGATGAGTGTGCCGAGATATATGAGGAGCTTGTCAAAATGATCGAGTCGCAAGAGGAGTAGCGGTGTGTGAAGAGCTTGTTCGCTTTATAAAGGAGGAGTTGAACCCCTATTTGAAGAGAGTACGTTTGGCTTTCGAAAGTGAAGGAGAATACTTAAGAGCTGCACAGATAGTAGAGTTAGAAGAGACCTTTGCCGAAATATTGGAAGATATCGATAGTAGGATGATGGATGAGTGGGAGTGTGGAGAACTCTACGAAGAGTTTAAGCGCTATCGTGAAAGCGGCGAGTTTTTGGATAAAATATGTTGAATAATTTCAAAAAAGAGGGTTGCCGATATGCAGATAAAAGAGTGCAAAACGCTGGATGAATTGCGCAAAGAGGTGGACAAAGTAGATGATAAGATTGTCGAGCTTATAGCAGTACGAAATGACTATATCAAGCAGGCTGCGAAATTCAAACATACTGTAGAAGAGATCAAGGCTGACGAAAGAATAGAGGATGTTTTAAATCATGTAAGGCACAAAGCCCTTACGCTTGGGGTATCTCCAAATATGGTGGCCGATATCTACAAACAGATGATAGATGAGATGGTAGAGACGGAGATAGCCGAATTTAGAAACAAGGGTTCATTTTAGCATGAGAGCGGCTGCAGCTTTTACTATCTCTTATTCTTACTGTTTTGAAGCTGCAGGCAGGGTGTAGTTTTTCGATGTCCAAGGAGAAGCTTGTCACTATACGCCGTCGAATGATAAATACGATAGCTCTCTTTTTGATCATAAGTATTGCTCTGGTTATACTTGTGGGCGTATATCTAAAGCGGCAGGCGCTTACCGAACTTGCGGTAGAAGATGCGAGGCACAGCAGCCAGCTTATTTTCGAAAATCTCTACACGAAGATGCAAGAGGGGTGGAGCAAGGAGGATATCAGAAAGATTCTAAGAAGGCTTAATGAGATTCGTCCAGGTATGAAGATAGATACATACCGCAGCGATATGGTGGAAGAGCTCTATGGGCGTATTCCCGAAGATTACAAAAAAGTGGAGTCCGACCCTCTTATACAAGAGGCCCTAAGAGGAAAAGAGATAATACGTATAGACAAAGAGAACGCCATACGCTACCTCTATCCTATACATGTGGAAACAAGATGCATAGAGTGTCACCCTAATGCGAAAGAGGGGGATATAAACGGTGTCATAGATATCAAGATGCCCGCTCAGCAGATCATACTCTCTCTCGATCAGATGATCATCTACTTCGTCTTAGCTCTGGCTATATTACTTATACTCTTTTTTGCCTTTTTCTATTGGGTTTTCGACAAAAGGCTGGTTGTCCCACTTACCGATCTCAGTTTTGAGATTTCGAAAATAAAAGAGGATTCGGATCTGGACAGAAAGATACATGTCGAAAGCGACTGCAAAGAGCTTAAGCTGCTTGAGAGATCTTTTAATACTCTTATGTCGAGGATCAAATTCTACTACGAAAAACTTCTGGCATCTTTCTTCATTGACCCCCTGACGAAACTTGGAAACATATATCGCCTCAAAAAAGATCTCGAAGAGAAAAAACCGGCTTCTATGCTGCTGCTCAATATCGACCGTTTCAAAGAGCTCAACGACTACTATGGTTTTGAGTTGGGCGACAAGGTCTTAAAAGAGATAGCAGAAAACCTTAAAAAGATCATTCCGCCGGAAACGAAACTATACAGAATCGGCGGAAGTGAATTCGCTATAGTCGGTTATACACAGTGCGATCCTAAAAAGATAGAGCAGATAATGGAAGAGATTCATCGCATCTCTTTTGGCAGCAAGGAGCTGGAGGGGCTTAGAATAACCGTTACCGGCGGAGTGGTAGAGAATCAGACAGAGCGTCTGATAGAGAAGGCTTCAGTTGCGCTAAACGCCGCAAAAAAGCGAAAGAAACTTTACGAGTACTATCGTAACTCTACAGGTCTCGAGGCTGACTATAAGCGCCATATTCGTTGGATGAAAGAGATAGAGGATGCCATAGAGGATAATAGAATCGTTCCATATTTTCAGCCCATAGTGAAAGTTGGCAACAAAAAGATCAAAAGGTACGAAGTACTGGTACGCCTAATAGACAAAAACGGCAATACGCACGTTCCCGACGAGTTTCTTGAGGTTGCCCAAAACAGCCGTCTATATGCCAGTTTAACCAGAATCATTATAGAGGAGGCGTTTGCCTATTTTAAAAACTGCAGATGCAGTTTCTCGATAAACCTATCCATAAATGACATAAAGGATGCTTTGTGTCGAGACCATATATATCGCTCTCTTCGCAACTACCCTAGTCCAGAGAGGGTAACTTTTGAGATTTTAGAGTCGGAAGAGATCTCCGATTTTCAGCTAATAAATGAATTTATAGGAAATATTCATCGCTTCGGCGCAAAAATAGCGATAGATGATTTTGGAAGCGGCTACTCCAACTTCCATTATCTTTTGAAGATGAAGGTGGACTACTACAAAATCGACGCTTCGCTCATACGCTACCTTGTAACAGATGAAGATTCTAAAATGCTGGTTGAGAGTATCGTGCGTTTTGCAAAGAAGCTCGGCATTGAGACCATAGCCGAGTATGTGGAGAATGAAGAGATAGCGAAAATGTGCGAAGAGCTTGGCATCGACTACCTTCAAGGCTATTATATAGGAAAGCCTATACCAGTTATACAGGAGTGCCATAAATAGTCTGTATAGTTTTTGGCTCTAAAACTTAACTTTTTAAAGCTAAGTGCCTTAACAGGACAAATTGCTATTGGCGGACTTTAAAATAATCCTATAGCCAGTTTAACTATTTTTTCCTAAAGCGTAAGTGTTACGATTAGCGGCAGTATAGCAGCGGTATTGTAAGCAGCTTGCATTCTTAAAATTTTACTACCTTTTTGTATGCGACCGACTTAAGCTTACTGCCGGTATGAGGCCACATTAAGATAAATGTTGCAAGCATAAAGATAATAAACTCTCTGAGGGAGTATCCAGAACACAGCCGAACCAGTCCAGACCATAGATGAAAGCAGAAATATCGTATCTATAACCAATACCAAGACGATGAATCTTCTCTTTATATATTCCATATGGTGAAGGTGTCTCATCGCAGAGTGGTCGTGGCCTTCATGTTCTTTGTGCCTTTTATGGCCAATATGTTCCATATGCTTCTGCTCTTTTTGCGAATCCTCTTTGTCTATTTTATTTTTCTGACGGCGCAGATATTTGTGACCTTCATGACCCATTTTTTGCTCCTTGCTTATAATCTTATTGCCATTATAGATGTTGAGCGCGCAAGAGATGTGTATATTTAATAACAACAATTTAAACTTTCATTCACTATAATAGTGAACAATAAACAAGAAAGGATGATCTGTGGATATGAATCAGATTTTGCAGATGGGTGCACAACTTATAAAGGGAAACAGTGACGATGCCACGAGCGGCCTTGATGTTGCAGATATAGCCGCTGCACTTCAAAGAGTTTTGGGAGGTTCGCAAGGTTTTGATATAAGCTCTATCGTCTCAGCCTTTTCAAGCGGCGGTTTTTCAGATCTTGTCTCTTCATGGATTTCAAGCGGCTCAAATGCGCCTCTGAGCGCAGATGTTGTCGAGAAGGTTTTAGGAGGCGATAAAGTATCAGAGTTTGCTTCACAGCTTGGAATAGGCCAAGATAGCGCAAAGCAGGCACTTGCTGACGCCCTTCCTGCTATGGTAGACAAAGTGACCGACCAAAACGGCTCTTTGGCTGAAGATTTGATGAAAAATATGGGCGGTATCGGTTCAGTTATGAAAAGTTTTGGTTTTTAATCATCTGCGAAGGAGATTTTTAAGCTCTTTAAGCGAGCGGGTGTTTAGAAGGTCCTCTCTCTCTATCCACCCGCGGCGTGCCTGGTTTATGCCATACTCCATAAAACTGAGACTCATCGGATCATGGGAGTCGGTGGAAACCGAGAGTTTAACACCCTTCTCTTTTGCCTCTTTTGCATAGATATCGTTAATATCAAGACGTTCGGGCTGCGCGTTGAGTTCAAGATATGTCCCTTCGCTCTTGCAAGCCCTGAAAACTTCAAAGATGTCAATATCATAGGCATTTCTGTGGCCTATTATGCGTCCGGTAGGGTGGGCTAATATGTTGAAGTATCTATTTTGCATCGCTTTCACCACACGTTTTGTCTGCTCTTTTTTTGATAGGCTGAATTTGTAGTGGACGGCTCCGAGAACTATGTCGAGCTCTTTTAGCACTGAGTCTGGCATATCCAAAGAGCCATCTTCGAGAATATCGCACTCCAAACCTTTCAAAATCGTAATACCCTCTATCTTTTCATTTAGGTTGTCTATCAGCTCTATCTGCTCTCTTAGCCTCTTTTCGTCCAAACCTTTGGCGATAGTGAGATGGCGGGAATGGTCGGTAACGGCTATATAGTCATAGCCCAGCTTTTTTGCCGCTTCCGCCATACTCTTTATAGAGGCGTGCCCCTCTGTCCAGTCGGAGTGTGTATGGAGATCTCCTCTTATATCTTCGAGTTTGACAAGTTTGGGCAGCTTGGAATGCATGGCCGCCTCTACCTCTCCGCGGTCTTCACGTAGTTCAGGCTCTATATATGCAAGCCCCATAAGCCGGTAGAGCTCCTTTTCGCTCTCCCCTCCCAGCCGCTTGTCACCTTCGAAAACTCCATACTCATTTATCTTCCAGCCCCTCTCTGCCGCCATCTTCCTTATTTTTATATTATGTGCTTTTGAGCCGGTGAAGTAGTGCAGGGCGGAGCCGTAACTCTCTTTTGCGACACTGCGAAGATCTACCTGAAGATCGTTTTTCAAAATGACAGTAGAGCGAGTGGGGCCTTTTGAGACCACCTCTTTGA
Source organism: Hydrogenimonas sp. (assembly GCA_021647345.1). GTDB lineage: Bacteria > Campylobacterota > Campylobacteria > Campylobacterales > Hydrogenimonadaceae > Hydrogenimonas. The sequence goes on along the minus strand of JAKIUX010000002.1, from coordinate 5,262 downwards.
CTCTATCATACTGCACAAACCGCTCTGAGATCTCCTCCCAATTTTTAGCGATAACGAGAATATCGAGATCACCCACTGTCTCTTTCTTACGCCTGTAGCTTCCGGCTACCTCTACTTTTATCACACCTTCAAAACTCTCAAGGTAGCTTTTTAGATCATCAGCAAACGGTTTCGCTACATCGAAACGGAATCGCCGTCCAGCTTTTTTAGCCAGCGTCACCCCTTTTAAAATCTTTTCGACAAGTTTCGGACCGAACCCTTTTAACCTATAAATTTCTCCACTTTTTGCAACTTTTGCCAAATCCTCCAGTGAGGCTATGCCGAAATTGTCGTAGAGTTCTCTAATACGTTTAGGGCCCAGCCCCTCGATGGCCAGCAGCTTGTCGAGACCTTCTGGCATCTCCTTTTTAAGATCTTCCAGTTTTGAGAATTTGCCGGTTTTCAAAATTTCGGTTATTGCTTCGCAGAGATCGGCTCCTATACCGGGAAGCTTAGTTAGGTCCATCCCCCCTTTTACGAGGTCATCAAGGCTCCTGCCCAGATTCTGAATGGTTCTGGCTGCATTTCGGTACGCTCTTACTTTGAAGGGGTTTTCGCCTTTGATCTCCAGCATATCTGCCATCTGGTTGAATATATCGGCTATTTCACTGTTTGATAGCGGCATAATGGGACCTCCCACGGCTTTTACTCAATTATACCACTGTAAAAAAATGTCTTTTGCAAAGAGAGCGGGGTTCTCTCTTTGCACCCTTTCAATTACCGAGCGGTTTTATCTGCATCATCGGCGAAACTTTTGGCTTAATGTTTTTAATTTTGAGAAATTTCAACTGTGAAGCTGGTATCTTGTATTTTGGCTGAACCTGTTTCCTTTTCGGTCGATATTGAATAGGTTTGTTGCGAAGGAAATTGACCAGTACTGCCGGCTCTTGATACTGGTTGGGATCTCTCCATCTGTTGGCTGCTCTATCTTGAGAAGAGACGAGATCGAGCTGGAAGCTTCTAAATGTAACCTCTTCGCATCCGAGCCTGTTGTCGTGTCTTCCTTTGGCGTCGACCTCACAACGGATGGAGGTAAGTAGTCCTTTGCCGGGTCCGAACTCTATCTGCCCTCTGGCATCCTTTTTCGAGATAGCATCGATTTTTCCGTAAACATACCCGCCATCAAAGCCGTAGACTCTAAGGCCGGATAATCCGCCAAGACCTCTGAAAGGTTTCATCTTTATAGGGTCATTTGGGTTTCGCCACTCACATGTTTTCAAAGAGCGGTCGATGCTTGGGTTTTTCGGGTTTTTGTTGTCGAGGTCTATGATATAGTCTGAGATCTTTTTCGCATAGGCGCTATCGCCCTTGTTATATTTTTTGTTGCTGACGACCAGCGGCTTTCCGTAATAGCTTTTGCCTTTCCACTCGATTTTGACGATTCCAAGCGTAGCTTTTAGTTTGCGTTTGTCGGTTTTGAGTTTCAAAACAGATGCGACTCGCACATGATTGCCTCCAGTTTCGCTGTCTCCTGCCACAACATCGAAACTATTTCCTGCCGCTTGAGCAAGCTTGGCGTAGAATCTTGAAGAGGGGTCGTTAAGATTTAAGGTTACAGGGCTATAGCAGTCATCTATATATCTATCTGGAAGCACTTTGTATGTCAAGTCGGAAAGTCTCCTGTCGTCCCTGTAGTACGAGGCAAGCTGCTCGCATTTGGATGTAAAGTTTTTGTCACACTTTTGTGCCGCTTTTAAGAGGTCATTAAACTCCTTCTTCCATGCTCTTTTGTATTTTTTGATCGCATTAACCCGTTTGCGTTTTATATTTCGCTTGGTACCGAGCGCGAAAAGTTTCTGGGTGTCGGGAGAGAGAACGAAGTTGGCATCTTTGATAGCCGCTTTCAGATCCCACAGAGCATCAGCCATATAGCCGATATAGTCATCTTTTGTATCGCCTTTTAAGACATCATGATACGGGTAATCTGCCAGCACCGTATATGGAAGAACTATATATTTGACTGTGCGTTTGTAATCTTTGCTGTTTTTGAAAAAATTCCTATAATAGGACTTAAACTCTTTCACGCTTGAAGGATTCGGGTCGTCAGAGCCGGTGCTGTAGGTATGCACTTCAAAATTTGACGATCCGAAAGTAGAGATAAGCGTTTTTGCTATATCTACGTCAGCTTTTGCCGAATATCCAGTGCTTTTGACGCCAACGCCCGTTTTGGAGGTAAACTCGGTAGACTGCTTGAGCGTCTGTTTTTTTACGGTGGCGGTTCCAAGGAAGTCGCGACCTTTCTGGATTCCTATAACAAACCCGTCGCCGCATCTTTGTTTGAACTCTCCTCTTTTTTTAGGATCTTCCAGAAGGGCTCTCATGTCATCTTTTAACTGAGCGCTTTCAAGATAACGAAAGATCGGTTCGTCATATCTGTATGCTGAGGCGAAAAGTGTCAGGTTATAATTGCTGGCTTCAGTGTTTGCGACTACGCCCGTTTTGTTGTTTGTGGAGATTTTGGCCGTCCCTGCTACTGCTTCGAGTGAAGCGCTTCCTGATAGGCTCGATTTTTTCACAATATCTGATGTGCTTTCCGCAAGTTCGTAGTGCGACTCCTGTTTGCTGGCACCTCCCGCATATGTATCTGTCGAAGAGAATTGTACGCAAACACCTTTGGACTGTTTTTTTCTTGAATCGTATCCCCACCCGTAGTTGGCCGGTGAGTCGGGCGAAGCATCTACTGTTAGAAAATCTACAGCCATCTCCGCATGGCCTATAGTCCCGACCAGTAACACAGAGGCTGTAACAGCAATCCATCTTTTTGGCTTTGACATGATAGATCCTTTCTATAAAGTGTTCCTATACCTCTACGATATATTAAATATATTTAAATTCTTATTAATAATTATATCCATTAATAATATGGTAATTTAATAGTGGCGGGCGGGGGATATCTCTTTTTTATTTATTATTTAGAGGGTACGCATATTACGTACCCTAAAATAGGTTAAAGGTGCTCCTTTTTATAAAACAGCAGGTAGAGTGCCGGAAGCACCAGAAGTGTCAGCAGCGTCGAGCTGATGATACCGCCTGTAACAACGACAGCCAATGGGTACTGTATTTCACTTCCTACCCCGGTGGCGTAAAGAAGAGGAAGTATGCCAAACAGTGTCGTAAATGCGGTCATGAGTACCGGACGAAGCCGCAGTGACGCTGCATCTTTGAGCAGAGTCTCCAGCTCCACGTGGGGAAATTTTTCTCTCAGTTCATCTATGAAACTGACAAGTACTATGCCGTTTAAAATCGCGATGGCAAATATGGCTATGAAACCTACTATCGCAGAGACGCTTAGATACTCCCCGCTCAATACCAGTGCTATGATTCCACCGATCAGTCCCATTGGCACTCCCAGCAGGATCAGAAGGGATTTTTTTATAGAATTAAAAGCGGTATAGAGCAAAAGAATAACTATAACGATCGTGATAGGTATGATGATCATCAGCTTCTGTGTCGCCTCCTGCATGTTTTTGAAATCTCCTGCCCATCTTGTGTAGTACCCTTTGGGAATAGTGACCTCTTTGTCGATTTTTTGTTGCGCCTCTTTGACAAATGAGGCGATATCGCGGTTTTTAACTTCCATCGAAATGACCATGTAGCGGCTAAGATCTTCACGTTTTATGAACGACGGCCCCTGTTCTACAGAGATGTCGCATACCTCATCGAGCCGTACCATTTTACCGCTGTCGCTTCTTAGCATTACCTCTTTTAGACTCTCTATGTCGGTTTTGGCCCCCTCTATTTTGGGAACTATCCCAAAACGGCGTATACCTTCTATTTTTTCCGTAACGGGCTCTTCGCCTATGCCGTGTCTAATGACGCGCATAACTTCGTCGACCCCTATACCGTAGCGTGAAAGTGCCAGGAAGTCGGGGCGAATGGTTACCTGCGCCTGCCCAAGCTGTGTCTCTACCTCTGAATGCTCCAACCCTTTGATACCTTTTAAAACATTTTGGATCTGAGAGGCGATAGAGTCCATTACTTTCTGATCATCACCGAAAATCTTCACTGCAAGCTCCGCTTTGACACCTTCAAGAAGCTCCTCGATCCTCATCGCTATAGGTTGAGTAGGAACAAACTGGACATAATCGAAACGACTTTGAAGATCGTGAGTCATCTCTTTTGCAAGTTTGGGCAGATCCTCGATACCGGGCTTGAGAGTTAAAAGAACCTCCATATAGTTGGCCTGTGCCGTCTCTCCTTTTTCGCTTCTGCCTATCATGCTCAAGACACTGCTCACCTGCTCGGGATACTTTTTAAGAATGTATCGCTCCATCGACTTCGCCGTCTCTATATTTTGGCTCAAAGCGGTTCCGGGTATGGCTATGACTCTATACATGATCGACTCTTCGTTTAATTCAGGCATGAATTCGCGTCCCTGCTGGCTCAATAGCCAAGCTGTCACCGCAAAGAGCAGTGCAGCTGCTGCGGTAACCGTTTTTGCGTGGCGCAGGGTGAATGCGAGTAAAGGGGTATATATAGCTTTTACACCTCTCATAACCGGACTTACACCATGTTTGGCCGGTTTAAGAAGCAGGAAGCTTAGAACCGGAACCAGCAGCATCGCCACGGCAAGAGAGCCGAGCATTACAAAAACTATATCTATAGCCATCGGAGTGTAGAGTTTGCCGGCGAGCCCACCAAGGCTCAGAAGCGGTATGAAGATGGCGGCTATTATCAGCAAGGCGAATATGACCGGTTTCGCGACACCGGCCGTAGCTTCAGCTATTATCTCAAGTTTCGAAGCTTCCGGTTTGTCGTGCAGAAGTCTGAAAGAGTTTTCGACGACGACGATGGTTCCGTCGACGATCATTCCAATCGCTATAGCCAGCCCGCTTAGACTCATCAGGTTGGCGCTTATGCCGTACTCTTTCATCAGCAAAAAGGCTATCAGAAGCGAGAGAGGAAGCGAGAGTATGACGATGAAGGCGCTTCTTAGCTCGAAAAGAAAGAGAAAAAGAGTGATCGCCACCAAGATAGCGCCGCTTAGAAGAGCGCCGGTCATTGTATTGACCGCTTTGTGGGTTATTTCGGTACGGTCATACTCGCTCTCGATTTTTACACCTTTTGGAAGAGCCGCGTTGACAAGCGGTATCATCTCTTTTATACCCTCGACGACCTTTGCCGCGTTGGTTCCGCTTCGCTGAAGAACCATACCGAACATAGCCTCTTCGCCGTTGATCGTTACCGCACCGAAACGGGGAGCTTTACCCTCTTTTACTTCCG
>JAKIUX010000195.1 GCA_021647345.1 Hydrogenimonas sp. | reverse complement strand
GCCGGTCTGGACTACCGCGAACGGAGTGGTGGAGTATGCGGGCTACCATAAAAGAAGCGGTTACGGCAACCTGGTCATAGTCGACCACGGCTTCGGTTTCAAGACATACTACGGCCATCTAAAGAGGGTGAGTGTCAGAACAGGAGATACCCTTATAAAGGGAGATATCGTAGGTATCAGCGGAAACAGCGGTCTAAGTACCGCTCCGCATCTGCACTACGAGATAAGGTTTTTGACACGACCTTTGAACCCTTACAGGTTCATAAAGTGGAAAAAAGAGAGCTATAGATCTATATTCAAAAAGGTAAAGAGGGTACCATGGGAATCTTTGATAGCGCTGGTAAACCATATGGCGACACAGGCGGTACCGCCGTCATCGCGCCGGGAACAAGAGTCGAAGGCTCAATCTTCAGCGAAGGCGGAGTCCATGTTGATGGAGAGGTAGAGGGGGATATCATAGCAAAAGGTTACGTTATCGTAGCTCCAGGTGGCAGGGTTCGCGGCAGTGTAGTGGCGAAAGATGTATATCTTGGCGGCAGAGTTGAGGGCGATATTTGGTCTATAGAGCTTGAAATATATGATGGAGGAGTCTGTTTGGGAGATATCGAAAGTATGAGAGTAAAAGAGGTGAAGTAGATTGGGAATAGCGGCATCACTATATGACTTTTTCGAAAAAAGAGAAAGAGCGGATATAGTTATCTGCGAAGATGAGAAGGAGGCGGCGGTTGCGGCCACAGTGGCCAAGCTGCATGGCATAGACGCAATCAAGCTTCCAGACTTCAGGGCAGCTTTCGGAGAGGATCTGAGAAGTTGGAGAGATGAACTTCTAGCACTCAACGAGGCTATCGGGCGTTACTACGAAAGCGGTGAAAAGCCTACTCTAATAGCCCCTTTTCATACTCTTTTGTACCCTCTTCCAAAGCCGAATCTCCTTGAAAGAATGAGGCTCTCTTTCGGCGATGAGGTAGACCTTGAAGATATGAAGGAGCGTCTTTATAGATGGGGGTACAGCTTCGTCGATGTCGTTCAGATGAGAGGAGAGGTTTCGATAAGGGGCGATATTGTAGATATATTTCCTCCAAATAGCAAGAGGCCTTTTAGAATCTCTCTTTTCGATACGGAGATAGAGAGTATCAGACCCTTCGATGTGGAGAGCCAGAAGTCCAACAAAAGCGATGAGCTTGAAGAGATAGAGGTGAAACCGGCACTTTTCTCTCTTGAAAAAGATGAGTTCGAGGCACTAAAAAGCAGGGTGGAGAGAAGCGAAAGCGATGTTTTCGTAAAAGATATCGCATCTTTGGGTTTTTGGTATTTAGATGATATGGCCCAAGATATTCTTGACGGTAAAAAGGGACTTCTTCTAAAAGATCTCTCCGAAGAGATTGACTTCGCTTACGAGCATGCCCAAAATGGGTTGCCGAAAGAGCGCTTCGACCTTGAAGTGGTTCCAAAGAGCGAGGCGAGCCGGGAGATAGAGCCCATAAATGTCGACATTTTGAAAGAGAACTACCCTGAAAGGGAGCTTCTAATAATCGCCGCAAGCGATGCGTTGGTTAGAAGAAGCTCCATAAAAGAGATAGCTGCCGCTACTATACTTAAAGATGAGGGTATCGTAAATCTTTTGACTCCAAAGAGGATCATAGTATCTCTAAATACCCCCTTCAAAAAGAGAAGAGTGAAGCGCCCTACGATACTTCTAGACGACCTCAAACCGGGCGATTATGTGGTTCATGAAAATTATGGAGTGGGTATATTCAAAGGGATAGAGCCCCATCAGGTTCTGGGGGCGGTACGAGATTTTGTGCATATCTCCTATCAAAACGACGATACTCTTTTGCTTCCTGTTGAAAACCTCGATATGATCGACCGCTATATAGCTGAAGGCGGATCGCTGCCGGTGCTTGACAGGCTCGGCAAGGGCGGATTCTTAAAGCTCAAGAGCAGGGTTAAGGAGCGGCTTTTTGCTATTGCCTCCGAGATCATAAATATGTCGGCCAAGAGAATGTTGGTCAAAGGCGCGGCCATAGATACGGATATTTCTGAGTTGGCGACGTTTAGAGAGGCGGCGGGTTTCGAGTATACGGAAGATCAGGTAAGAGCCGTAGAGGAGATATTTGCCGATCTATCAAGCGGCAGGGTGATGGACAGGCTCTTAAGCGGCGATGTCGGCTTCGGGAAGACCGAAGTAGCTATGAATGCTATATTGGCAGTTGTTAAGTCTGGTTATCAGTGCGCCTTCGTAGTGCCTACTACGCTATTGAGCGCTCAGCACTATAAGAGTGTCAAAGAGAGGCTGGAGCCTTTTGGTATTCGCATAGGTAAGCTCGACAGATTCACATCGGCGAAAGAGAAGAGGGAGATATCGGCAAAGCTTGAAAGCGGCGAGATAGATCTTATTGTTGGAACCCATGCGATATTGGGGGTTAAGTTCGATAGACTCGGGCTAGTTATCATAGATGAAGAGCATAAATTCGGAGTGAAGCAGAAGGAGGCTCTAAAGAGAATGAGCGCTAATGTGCACCTTTTAAGTATGAGTGCCACTCCTATACCAAGAAGCTTAAATATGGCCCTAAGCAAGATAAAGGGTTATAGCGAACTGCGTACGCCGCCGGTCGATCGCAAAGGTGTTAGAACCTTTGTCAAAAGTTTTGACGAAAGGGTAGTCAAAGAGGCTATAGTTAGAGAGTTAAGAAGAGGAGGACAGATCTTCTATGTCTTCAACTCCATAGCGGCTATAGAGGATAAAAAGAGGCAGCTGCAAGATATTTTACCCGATCTTAGGGTGGTTGTGCTTCACTCCAAAATAGGTGCGGCCGATACGGAGAGACAGATGTTGAAGTTTGAAGCCGGCGAATATGATCTGCTCCTTAGCACCTCTATCATAGAGTCGGGTATACATCTTCCGCGGGTCAACACAATGATTGTAGAGGGGGCCGACAGATTCGGCATGGCGGATCTGCATCAGCTTCGCGGCAGAGTCGGACGCTCGAAAGTGGAGGGGTACTGCTATTTTCTGGTAGAGAACAGAGACGCTTTGACCGATCAGGCTAAAAGACGTCTTATAGCGCTTG
>JAKIUX010000194.1 GCA_021647345.1 Hydrogenimonas sp. | reverse complement strand
AATTTCGAGGGCGGGGTAGTGCTATTTGAAGGCGGGATGGATCCTGCCGATATGGTCAATAGCGGAAACGCCGATGAGGTAGAGAGGCTATTCTCTTCGCCGATACCATTCGCGAAGTTCGTTATCGAAAGAACCGTCGCATCTTTTAAAACCGATACGCCCAGAGGCAGAGAGGAGGCTTTTAACGCCGTGAAGAGTTTTTTAAAAAAGCTCTCTACATTCATGCAGGAGGAGTATGCCCCCTACGCCGCTTCACTGCTTGGTGTCAACAGTGCCAGACTGGTTTCCAAAAGCTCTGCCGATATGCCAGGAAATAGCCGAGAGTCGCTCTTGACTCTATCAGATATCGCCGAAAAGAGCATTATAAAGACTCTCATAAAGACCCCTACCCTTATCGATACTGTTTTGGACGTCATGGACTCATCGATGTTTTTAAGACACAAAGAGGCGTTCGAATCGCTAGTAAGAGGCGAAGAGAGCAGCGAACTCCTGCAGATAGAGTTCGACGAATCGATACAGATATACAGTGAAAATGAGCTCAAAAAGCAGCTGATATACTTTCTGATAAAGTACTACCAAAGAGCTCTTGACAATATAAAAAAATATGATAAACTTTCCATCGAGAAAAAGATTTTCTACATTCGAAAATATAGGAACTATCTCGATAGACTCAAACGAGGAGAACTTGTACCGTATGAAAGCGATAGCACTCTTTAGCGGGGGGCTTGATTCCACTCTTGCCATGAAGCTTATAATAGACCAAGGAATCGACGTAATAGCTCTCAATCTTGATATAGGGTTCGGAAGTACAAAAAGCAGAAGAGAGCATATGCAGAATATGTGCGATCAAGTAGGTGCTGAGCTTAGAATACTCGATATAAAAGATCAGTACCTCAAAGATATACTCTTCGATCCTAAATATGGCTACGGAAAGAACCTAAACCCCTGCATAGACTGCCACGGAAACATGTTTCGCATAGCAAGAGATCTTATGGATGAATGGGGAGCGAGCTTTCTTATAAGCGGCGAAGTCGTAGGACAAAGGCCGATGAGCCAAAGAAGAGAGGCTCTCGAAATCGTCACCAATCTCTCAGAAACCCAGGATCTGCTGCTTAGGCCTATGAGCGCGAAGGTTCTTCCTCCGACACTTCCGGAAAGAGAGGGGTGGGTAGATAGAGAGAAGCTCTTGGGAATCGTAGGAAGAAACAGAGAGACCCAGCTTAGAATGGCTGAAGAGATAGGTCTTAAAGATTTTGAAAAACCGGGCGGCGGCTGCCTTTTGACCGACGAAAACTTCTCAAACAAGATAAGAGAGTTCATAAAATACGACACTTTCGAAGTTTCTGATATTCAGCTTCTGAAGTATGGCCGGCATCTTAGGCTTCCCGATGGAGCTAAGCTGGTCATAGGGCGCCATAAAGAGGATAATGAGATGATAGAGGCGGCCATAACACCCAAATATAGAAAGATAAAACTGATAAACGCTGTAGGTCCCATTTCTGCAATAAGCGCTAAAGCTACAAAAAGCGACAAGGAGCTTGCGGCCAAACTGACCGCAACATACGGAAAAACCGACCCGCAGAAGCAGTATGAGGTCGCTGTGGGGGATGATTTATATAAAGTATTTCCATTCGACTCCAAAGCTCCGGCGAAAAGATATTTTATAAACACTTAAGTGAATTTGAATTAAAATTTCACACTTTCAAAAGGTGTGGGGCATTAGCTCAGCTGGGAGAGCGCCTCGCTGGCAGCGAGGAGGTCAGCGGTTCGAGCCCGCTATGCTCCACCAAAATCTGCATAAATTACTGACCGCGTTAACACTCTGCTTATACTAACTTCTTATCATTTCAGAATAAACCGTTCGCTTTGATAAATAGAACTATCTAAAAATTCGTGAGGAGAAAAGATGAAAAAAAGTCATTTTGCCGCAATGGCACTTGGTGCATTCCTATTTGCAGGTTGCGGTTCAGATAGTACAACCGCTTCAGTTGATGGATACGATATTACCGTAGAAAGAGGCCCTGTTCTGCACGCTGTAGTAATTGACCAAAATGGAAATCAAGCGCGAGAAATTGGAAAAGGAGTATACAGATTCGCGAATGCTCCCAAATATCCCGTTACAGCTGCAGGCGGTTTTATAGATATTGACAGAGATGGAACAGTCTCTGCCGGAGATGTAAACAATACACTAATAATAAAAGGCTCAGAAGGCGTGGCTCTTACCCTTCTTAACTCTGTATCTTTGAATTCAGATGTGAGAGAGTGGCTTAAAAGTGAATTCAATATAACAGATGACACTATTAACAACTATACGCCTTCAAAAGATAGAGAGGTAGCCGCTATAAGCGACGAACTATATGCATACTGTATAGAGAACAATATTTCAGATCCAGCTACATTGAGACTTCAAAATATGCAAAATATACGCGAGCAGATACAGGCAAGAATAGATGAGTATCTACAAAGCAGTACCGCAACGCAAGACCTCGAAGATCAACTTGTAACAGAACTTCAAATAGAAAGACTTGATGAAGTGGATATTTCAGATATACAAAACTCCTTAGGCGGCATGGGCGGTTTGGAAAGTGCTATTCTATCTATACCAGAAAACAACTTGACACAAGAGCAGGTTGAGATTATAGCCTATATGTGGAGCGAAGAGAAGATGGCAAAAGATCTCTATCTGGCTTTAAACGATCTATTTCCGCATATAGCATTAGAAAACATAGCGTTAAAAGCAGAAACGAAGCATCAGGCCACTATAGAGACTCTTGCAATGAAGTATGATATAAATGTTACGAATCCTGATAATAATTATAGCGGCGGATACTCAACAGAAGATCTTGCAAGATACGCAATAGGAGAGTTCCCCATAGATGATATTCAAAATCTCTACGACACACTCTACCAAAAAGGTCAAAATTCACAACAGGAAGCACTTGAAGTCGGCTGCATAGTAGAAGTTACAGATGTAGAGGATCTTGATAGGGATATTGAACTCTCAAAAGATGCTGAAGATCTTCAAGTAGCCCTTAGTTCTCTTAGAAGTGGCAGCTACAACCATTACTGGGCTTTCGATAGA
>JAKIUX010000193.1 GCA_021647345.1 Hydrogenimonas sp. | reverse complement strand
TGGTAACAACTTTCGTAATCTTAGAAGCTCCGTTTCTTTTTGCATGCTCTTCGCACTGATCGATAAGAGCCTGAACTATCGAATATTCATGCATCTGTACTCTCCTCTCTATTTTAAAAGAAGAAACCGTTCGGGAGTCTTCAAAGGGCACACTTTATAGACAAAATCGTGCCTTAGTTTGTGAAATTTACTATTTTCATCCCAAAATTGAGGGTGCATTATCTTTAACTCCATTTTCAAAGACTCCTCAATCTTATCCCTATCTCTATCGAGTCTCTCCTCTTTCGCATCAAGAGCTTCGTAGTATTTGTCTAAATCCTCGACAAGCTCTAAGCAGAAGCTTTCGAGCCGCTCCTCATAATTTGTATCTTCAAATACCTCATCTACCATACCTATATTTTTTGCAAATAATGTACTTATAGGCAGAGCCTCTTCAAGAAGTTTTTGGCTCAAATCGTTACCTACTCTTCGAGGGAGCGTATAACTATGATATTCGCTGCCGCTCAATCCTATGGTTTTATAGTGCGGGTTCAAAACACTATATTCATTCGCCACCACAAAATCGCAGGCAAGAGCTAAAAATACTCCGCCGGCGCCGGCATTTCTTCCTATTGAGGCCACCGTCAAGCACTCTCTGCTCTGCATAATGGAGTTTATCAGATCGTTCATTGCGTTTATGTTACTCCAGCCATCTTCCCCCCGTTTTTTGCTATCTTCAAGAATGTTAAGGTGTATGCCGTTGCTGAAGAACTCCTCTCCGCCCATCAAAACGAGCACTTTACACCTCTCTTTTAGATACTCTACCGCATATTTTAGCCGTATACACTGATCACTGCTCATAGCTACGTTGTGAAAATTAAAATGCAGATAAGCGATCTCATCTCTCTCATCTGCCCATATTTCATAAAAAGTTTTATAGGATCTGTTGAATATTAGCGGAATTCTTCTCTCTTTTACCCCTTTTATAGCGCTTTTTAAAACATAAGTAGCCGGCAGTTTAAATCTATTTGGCTCCATAAGATGGCTTACCCATATCGCGCCGTCAACCGTTTTTAAACATACCGCCGTATTTCTTTTGGCTATGACACTTTTTATAGGAGCATTTTCAAATTCGATATGAAGTTTCTCTTCAATATGTGCCCCGAAGAGGTAGCAATCTACTCCGGCTATATTGTCAAGTACTCCTGGCCAAGAGTCGCTGAGATTGATTTTTTTAACTATCTTCTCGCTGCTATCTTTTTGCCAATCTATAGCTCTATCTTTTTGCGTAATGAGTCTATGGATAGGCTCCATTTTTTGCGGGATGGATCGTTTTTTTAAGATATTTTCGAAAAGTTCCGGCAAGGTTTTTAGAGCCGCTTTTGTAACCTCTTTTCTGTATATAGAGGCTTTTGGAGCTTCTCTAATATCGAATAAAGCTTGCGCGTATATATCTCCTGCATCAAACTCTTTCGATATCTTAAGCCATACAGATCCCCATCTTTTGTCCCTAGAAAGGAGTGCGTGTTCAAGACTGTTGGGTCCTCTATCTCCCCTTGGTCCCGGATGAAAGAGAAAAATAGGCCACTTTTCGTAAATATAAGGAGCTATATACTTCTTTAAAAAAGGTGCTAATACCAGATCTGGCGAAAACTCTTCTAACTCTCTTTTTATCTGGCTATTTTTGATAGCAAAAATAACCCCTACTCTATATCCTCTATCTTTAAGGTTTGCGAAGACGGCTTGAGAGAGTGAGTTGAAGGCCGATACGAGAAGCGCTACTCTCATCAGCAGATTCGAGGCAGAAGTTCACCGGTAGGAAGATCTAAAAAACGTTTTGTCCCCCACTCGCTCTTTAGAACAACCTTCCCCTTATACTCGCCGCTTACCTCGCCTATGCAAGCTGCATTTTCGCACGACTTGAAACTCTTGAGTATATCTAGGGCCTTTTGTGTATCGGCAGGGTCGAGTGCCATCAAAAAGCACCCTTCGTTTGCCAGCATTGTAGCCTCGAAACCGAGAATTTCGCAAACGCCTTCTACCTCTTCACTGACCGGCAGCAGCCTCTCCTCTATCTCTATAGGCACTCCATTAGCTTCCGACCACTCATTTAAAACAGCGGCTACTCCGCCTCTTGTCGCATCCCTCATAGCGTGTGGGGTTACTCCGTTTTCAAGGAGTTTCTCTACGACAGGCCACAGCGAAGCGCAGTCACTCGTTAAACCGCTTTCGAGCTCTATTCCCTCTCTTGCCGTAAATATGGCGGCACCGTGGCGCCCTATATCTCGGCTTACGACTATAGTGTCACCCTCTCTGATCTCTCCTATTCCGATACCCTTCGCAACAACTTCGCCTATACCGGATGTGTTTATGAAGATCTTATCTACCGAGCCTTTCGGTACAACCTTCGTATCGCCCGTAACTATCTTAGCTCCGTTTAGGCTTAGCTCCCTCTTTATAGAAGCTACTATCTTCTCCATAGAGCGGTGCTCAAACCCCTCTTCAACAATGATCGACAAAGAGAGATAGAGCGGCTTGGCCCCCATCATTGCAAGATCGTTGCATGTGCCGCATACAGAGAGTTTTCCTATATCGCCGCCCGGAAAGAATATGGGTGTTACGGTAAAAGAGTCTGTCGTGAAAGCTATCTTTGCGTTTTGTAAGATTGCGGCATCTTCTCCTTTTTCAAATTACAGGAAACTCATTAAAACGGCTCAGGAAAAAAATGTCAGGTTTCTCTACGAAACTAATGTGGGTGCGGGTTTACCGGTTTTAAAAACCATACAGGACATGTTGAAAAGTGGCGATAAAATATACCGTATCCAAGCTGTTTTATCGGGAAGGCTGAATTTTATTTTTAATCATTTTGTGGCAGGGAAATCCTTTGCCGGGGTGGTGGGTGAAGCAATGGCCGAAGGTTTTACCGAACCTGATCCCCGCATTGATTTGAGTGGAGAAGATGTGAAACGTAAAATTTTAATTTTGGCCAGAGAGAGTGGTTTGCCCGTTGAAATTGATGATGTGGAAAACAGTAGTTTTATGCCCGGGGAGTTGATGAAAATAAAAAAGGTTGATGATTTCATAAATGCCCTCCCTGATTATGATGCCTATTTTGAAAAGATTAGAAAAGAAGCTGATGAAAAAAAAATGA
>JAKIUX010000192.1 GCA_021647345.1 Hydrogenimonas sp. | reverse complement strand
CCGCGGGCGGTATTTTGGGGCATCAAGTAGGCGAAGGAAGCGGTAAGACCGCCGCTACCGTAGGCGGCGCGATTATCGGGACTCTAATTGGGAAAAATATGTCCGATCAGCAGCAGGCAAGTCCCGGCTATAGAATTGAGCGCAAATGCAAGACCAGATATAAAGAGAGAACCGAAAATAGATTGGTCGGTTATAAGAACTATGCGAAGTATAAGGGGCAGCAGATTGTAAAATTTAGCGATAAGCCTCTAAAGTGGATAGATATTACGGTTACTGTAAGCTACTAAGCTTTTAATAGCCTAATTAGCAGATCGTCAGCCTGCTTGGGAAGCAGGTAGTGCTCAAGACGGCTTTGAAGGTAGTAGGGGCGGGTTATCTTTTCGAAAGTATCGGCCTCTTCAAAGAGGTTGACTGCTACGACCGGCTCTACTTCTTTGTTTCTTAGCGCCTCTATGCTTAAGAGGGTGTCGTTAATAGACCCAAGACGCGATGGAGATACTAAAAGAGTTTTGGCATCAAAGATCTTTGGCAGATCAGCCATAAAAAGATTATCTTCAATGGGCACTAGCACTCCGCCCGCACCTTCAATGAAGAGAATATCGCAAACCTTTTCGACCTCGTTCATCTTATCTTTAAGATAGTCGACAGATATGCTCTCTTTTCCTTTGGCAACATACGGAGCAGCGGGCAGAGGGTAGCGTATCGGCACTATATCTTCTAAAGTTAAATCTGTTGAGTTTGGGTTGAGCTTTTTGGTGCACTTGAGTAGCTTGGTGCCGTCAAGCGGAGTATCTTCTACACCAGTTTCTATCGGTTTGAAAGCAGCCGGCAGAAGCCCCCTTTTTTTAGCCGTTTCCATAAGTAGAAGTGTGGTGTGTGTCTTGCCTATGCCTGTATTTGTCGCTGTTACGAAAATCTTTATTGCCAATTGAGCTCTCTTTTTTGTTATAATTTTTTTCTATCGATCATTTTGTGACGACGTAAAGGATTACAAAGCGCGGCTTGCTGCGCGTGAGCCCGGGAGGGGCGAAAAGCGAACAACAACTGCTTGTTGTTCGCCGCCTCGCACGACGATTGCCATGTGCGTTAGCACGGCAAGACGTCCGAAGTTTGAAGCGAACACAGCGGGAGAGCCGAAAAGCGAAGGGGAACTGCTTCCCGTTCGCCGGCTCGCACGACGGCGACGATGTGCCAAGACGGCACCGTCGGACGTCCGGTCAGCGTAGGCGGCGGGGCTTTGCTCCGACGACGTAAAGGATTACAAAGCGCGGCTTGCTGCGCGTGAGCCCGCTGCTGAAGCGAACACAGCGTTAGCGTAGGCGGCGGGGCTTTGCTCCGACGACGTAAAGGATTAAAATGAAACACTACGAATATTTTAACACACTCCTGCCTGAATTGACAGGAAATAGAGAGGGGCCTGTAGCCTCTGTTATAACACCATCTGCGGCTTTTGGCTACACTTCGGCGCAGGAGGCTGAAGCTATCTTTGCCGGAGAGGCTCAAAAACCTGTATATGCCAGGATGGGCAACCCTACCGGAGGAAAGCTTGAAAATGCTATAACCAGAATGGAGGGAGGTGCCGGTGCCGTCGTAACATCTTCAGGCATGGGTGCTATAGCAATGGTATTGACCGCATTTTTACGAAGCGGCGACAAAGTTTTATGTGTGGGTGGATTTTTTGGCGGCACTTACGCCATGATGAGAGAGACGATGCCGCGCTTTGGCATAGAGGCGCTCTTTTGTGATACGGATGAGTATGACTATATAGAAAAATCGCTCGAAAATGGGGTTAAAATGGTGCTTATAGAGAGTGTGGGTAACCCCAACCTTAGACTGCCGGATATTAGGCGCCTGGCGCTTCTTTGCGACAGATATAAAGCACTTTTTGTCGTGGACAACACATTGACTCCGCTGATCGTTCAGCCTCTTAAAATGGGGGCCGATATAGTTATATACTCTACAACGAAGATCATAAGCGGCCACTCGGCGGCATTGGGAGGAGCTGCGGTTTTTAGGGCCCTTAAGAGTGAAGAGGAGAAACTAACAGATAGTAAATTCAAAGATCTTCACCCTTTTTTAAAGAAAGGAAAGGGTGCTTTGATGATGGTTCTTAAAAAGCGATCTATGAGAGATTTCGGAATGAGCGCCAACGCTTTTAGCTCCTTCTTGACGCTTCTTGGGCTGGAAACGCTCGCATTAAGAGTGAAGCGTGTGAACGAATCGGTTGCAAAGGTAGTCTCGATTTTGTATGATCAAGGCGTTAAAGTGCGCCATCCGAGCCTAAAATATCATGAGCACAACCTTAGGTATGAAGCGCTTTTCGAGGATGGATGCGGGCCGCTATTTACGGTTGAATGTTCCGACAAAGAGAGAGCTTTTGCTCTTTTAAATGAAACCAAGCTTGTCGTTCAGACCGCCAACATAGGAGACAATAGAACTTTGGGGCTGCATATGTCAAGTACTATCTATAGAGATTTTGATGAGGAGAGCAGAAAAAAGATGGGCGTAACACCAGGCCTTATAAGATTTTCAATGGGGCTTCAGAGCCCTTTGGCGATAGCTGAAGATATTATTGATGCCTGGAAAAGAGTCCACAGTTGAATTCCAATTTCCGCCTCTTGCAAAACCTCATATAACTCCCGCAACTGCGGGATTTGAAGCTGCCGCACTTGAAAAAATCGAAAATTATGATATACTTAAAGTAATCTAAAACGCAAGGAATCGCATTGGCACAAAAAGAGTGGACCGAAACCCTGAATGAGGTAGATCTCGAAGAGCCGAAACTCTACAAAGTAATTATGTGGAACGACGATTATACTACTATGGATTTTGTTGTTGAGATTTTGGCCGATATATTTCATAGGAGTTACGACGAAGCGGTCGAGATCATGCTTGCCATCCATGAAAAGGGCAAGGGGGTCTGCGGCCGCTACACATACGAGATTGCGGAGACGAAGATTCACCAAGCCACAAAGAGGGCGAGGGAGAATCAGTTTCCTCTGCGTCTGACGATGGAGAGAGATTGAATAAGTGCGCAGAGGTTAGGCTCTGCACCATATTTTGGAGGAAATTTTAGATGATTAGCAAAGATCTTAACGATATTTTCAAATCGGCGGTGAAGTTTGCCAAAATGCACCGCCACGAATATCTTACGTTTGAACATATATTTTTTGCA
>JAKIUX010000191.1 GCA_021647345.1 Hydrogenimonas sp. | reverse complement strand
GGGGGGGAAGGTCCGATATGGCTATGGATATAATTGATTGAGTGAAAGCACCTACGCTGCTAATTGTCGGCGAAAACGATTTCGGTGTCATAGAGCTTAACGAGGCAGTTTATGATCGGCTTAGATGCGAAAAGAGACTGGTGCTTATTCCGGGAGCCACACATCTTTTCGAAGAGCCTGGTACGCCTCAAAAAGCTGCTTTGATCGCTAAAGAGTGGTTTGTCGAACATATACAAAGAGATGCCAAATGAAACTTTTGAAAAAGTATTGGCTTGCACTATTGGCTCTGGCACTTCTGCTCCTCTCTTCGTTTATGATATATCAGAAGCTGAACCCAAAAGAGCTTCCTTCCGGACTTATTCAGGGTGTAGTAAAAATCGATGGCGACATCCCCGCTTTGAATCTGAAATATCCGGGAAGATTGTCAGATATCTACATTGATAACGGTGATAGGGTCGAGAGAGGAGAGGTTGTCGCGAGACTCGAAAGCGACGAGATAGAGGCGAGACTCAATCGTGTGAAGGCGGAAGAGAGTGCTAAAAGAAGAGAGCTTGCGGCGAAAAAGACCGAACTCTCTATAGCTATCAAAACCGTTCCTCTTGCTATACAGAGAGCTGATGCGGCTCTTAAAAGTGCAAATTCTAAGATTAGACAGCTTGGGAGTCAGATTTCGACGATGAGAGAGGTTGTAGAGCAGGATAGGCGCGATCATGCAAGAACAGAGGCACTCTATAGAAAAAAGTTGATTGAAAAGGAGGCTCTGGAGAAGAGCTCTTTGAAGCTTAAAAGCGATTTGAATCGACTCGAGGCGTTGCAGGAGAGCAAAAAGGAGGCGGAAGCGGCCGTTGTAATCGCCGAAGCTGCTTTGAAGCAGGCGGTTGCCGAACAGAAGAAGATAGAAGCTCTTAAAGAGAGTTTGGCAGCGCTTAAAGATGGTATTGCGGCTATAGAGGCGGCAAAGGCCGAAGTTGAGGCTATGTTGTCTGAGATGAGACTCTGCTCGCCTATAGAGGGATATGTTGTAGAGAAGATCGCCAACAAGGGTGAAGTACTCGGAAGCGGTATGGCGGTAGCCACCCTGATAGATCCGCACTCACTCTATCTCAAGATCTTCGTGGATACCATGGAGAACGGAAAGATCAAAATAGGCGACAGAGCCGTAATTTTTCTCGATGCCTACCCAAACAGACCTATAGAGGCCAAGGTTGTCAGAATAGCTCAAAAAGCGGAGTTCACACCGAAAGAGGTCAATGTCAGAAGCGATAGAATTCAGAGAGTCTTCGCCGTACACATAAAACCTCTTAAAGTAGATCCGCTTCTAAAACTTGGTATTCCGGCTACCGGTGTAATCGCCATAGGAAAAGCGGAACTTCCTAAATCGCTCGACGATCTGCCCGCTCTATGAAAAAGATTGACAAAAATGTTGTGATGCTCGGATGGGTTAGCTTCTTTACCGATATGGCTTCGGCTATGATAAATCCTATTCTACCCATCTTTGTCGTAACGATTCTGCATCAGGGCATGGAAAAACTTGGCCTCATAGTAGCAATTGCCACTTTTGTCTCCTATGCATTAAGAGTTGTCTCAGGCTATATAAGTGACCGTTACGGTATAGTCAAACCTCTCGTAGTCGGCGGATACGCTCTTTCTGCTTTCAGCAAGCCTCTTATAGGTTTTACGCATGGCTACAAGAGTGTAGCGGCTCTAAGAGCCTTTGAGCGCCTCGGAAAAGCTCTCCGTTCTGCACCGAAAGATCTAATGATTGCCCACTACGGCACAAAGAGAGATTCGGGAAAAAGATTCGGTTTTCATAAAACTTTGGATATCGGCGGCGAGCTGACGGGCACGCTTACCCTTATGGGGCTCCTCTACTTCCTGGGTGAGAGCGAAAACGTTATAAGAAACATTTTTTTCGCCACACTTGTTCCCGGCCTTGCCGGCCTATTTATCGTTATCTTCTTAGTTAAAGATATTCCAAAAGCCGAGATCGTGAAAAGAGAGCGTTTCAGGCTGACAGATAGAGACAAAAAAACTATACTATCTTTGACATTCTACTTTCTTTTTCTTCTCTTTATTTTCAGTGACGCTTTTTTTACTATGCAGGCAAAAGGCGTCGGTATTGAAACAGTCATGATTCCGCTACTTTTTGTTGTCTCTACGGCGACTCAGACCATCACAAGCTATCTATTCGGCGTCTTGATTGATAGAGTTGGAGCTAAGCGGGTTCTGCTCTTTGCTTACCTTAGCGGAGCAGCGGCGCAGGGACTGCTCTTTTTGCAGAGGCCGCTTTATACATGGATCTCATTCGCCTTTTTCGGTCTATTCATGGTCGCATCTTTGAACGCCAACAGGGCGATGATAGCAGCCAGAGCCGACAACAGAGGATCGGTATATGGCGTTTTTTATGCAGCCGTCGCCCTTTTCGGAGCTTCCGGGGCCTATATCAGCGGTATGATATGGGAGCGGTTCGGAATGGATAACGCTCTTCTATTTTCATTCTGCACAACGGCGGTTTTGACGCTTCTTTATACACTTTTTGGCGGGTATAGAAGTAATGGCCGATCTTGAGGTTAGAGATATAACCGTAACATATAAAAATGTAGTGGCCGTCAAAGAGGCTTCCATCAGTGCGCGAGAGGGTGATATAGTAGGTTTCATAGGAGCAGACGGCGCCGGGAAGAGCTCTTTAATGCACGCTATCGCCGGAGTATCCTCTTTTGATGGGGAGGTTTTTTTCAAGGGGAAAACTTTTCGATCCCCCAAAGAGGCTGAACCGCTTAAACCGCAAATCGGTCTTATGCCGCAAGGAATAGGGCTGGTGCTTTATAAAAACCTGACAGTAGCGGAGCATCTCTCATTTTTTACCAAAATAAGAGATATAAAAGAGACACGATCTTTAAATGATTATAGAAAAAGGCTGCTCGAAATGGCCGGTCTCGACTCTTTTACCGATCGTCCCGCCGGTAAGCTGAGCGGGGGCATGAAACAGAAGCTGTCACTCATCTGTACCCTTATTCACCGCCCTAAACTTCTTATACTTGACGAACCGACAACCGGTGTCGATCCTCTTAGCAGACTTGAACTTTGGGATATTCTAAACGAGATTTGCAAAAGCGAAGGAGCCATCGCTCTTGTCAGTACTGCATATATGCAAGAGGCTGCGAAGATGGATAGAGTCCACCTCTT
>JAKIUX010000190.1 GCA_021647345.1 Hydrogenimonas sp. | reverse complement strand
AACCACACAAGCATAATTATTTCGCTGAGCCAATCTTATAGTTTGCATAGTTTCACTCACTGTACCTATCTGATTTAATTTAATCAAAACGGAATTTGCGATACCCTCTTTTATACCTCGAGCCAATATCTTTTTGTTTGTCACAAAGATATCATCTCCAATTAATTGAATCTTTTTACCTAGTTTATCGGTCATAATTTTCCAACCATCCCAGTCATCTTCTGCCAAACCATCTTCTATAGAAATAATTGGGTATTTAGCAATCAATTCATCATAATAATCAACCAATTCGCTATTGCTTAAAGTTCTATTTTCTGAGCCTAGCTTATATCCCTGCGGTGTTAAAAACTCACTACTAGCTGCATCTATAACGATAGATATCTGTTTTCGTGGCTCATATCCTGCATTTTTTATAGCTTGAACTATCAATTCAAGCGGTTCTTCATTGTTTTTTAAATTTGGAGCAAAACCACCCTCGTCTCCAAGTGAAGTGCTAAGTCCCTTATCTGATAAGATTTTTTTGAGGTGATGATATGTTTCAGATGCAGCCTGAAGTGCTCTTGCAAAACTATCAAAACCATTTGGAATAATCATATACTCTTGAAAATCCACATTATTATCAGCATGGCTTCCTCCGTTTAAGATATTAAACATAGGAGTCGAAAGAGTTAATGCATTTGAGCCTCCAAGGTATCTATACAAAGGAATACCCAAAGAATCAGCACTAGCTCTTGCTACTGCCATAGAAACTCCTAAAACTGCATTTGCTCCTAGTTTACCATAAGAGTCTGTACCATCAAGTACTTTCATGGCATTATCTATTTCAGCTTGATTAAAAGGACTCAACCCTATCAATTCATCTGCAATTTCAACATTTACATTTTCAACAGCCTTTAAAACGCCTTTACCCAGGTATCGTTCGCCACCATCTCTTAGCTCAAGCGCTTCTTTTGAACCAGTACTTGCACCACTTGGAACAACAGCATTTGCAACTGTTTCATCACTTAAAACTACTGTTGCTCTAACAGTTGGATTACCTCTACTGTCTAGCACCTCATCCGCATAAATATCATCTATGTACACCATCCCTATTCACCTTCTATTTTGCTGAGTGGCATCATTCCCATCTCTGTTTTTATTTTATCTTCAAGCTCTAAGGAGAGTTCTTTATCTTCTTTTAGAAGAGCTTTCACATTTTCTCTTCCTTGCCCCAATCTTGTCTCTCCATAGCTAAACCAAGCACCACTTTTATCTATGATGTCCATTTTAACACCATAGTCAACTATCTCGCCCTCTTTGCTTATACCCTCGCCGAACATTATGTCGAACTCGGCGATCCTGAATGGCGGAGCCACTTTGTTCTTCACCACTTTCGCCTTAACACGGTTTCCTATCTGATTGTCCCCCTGCTTAAGCGTCGCTATGCGGCGAACATCCACCCTTACAGAAGCGTAAAACTTCAAAGCGTTTCCGCCGGTAGTGGTCTCAGGGCTGCCGTAGCCCATAGTACCTATCTTCATGCGTATCTGGTTTATGAATATGACTGTAGTTTCCATCTTGTGGAGTATGCCCGTAAGCTTTCGAAGCGCTTGGCTCATGAGTCTCGCCTGAAGCCCGACATGGGTGTCGCCCATATCTCCCTCTATTTCGGCTTTAGGGGTAAGCGCCGCTACAGAATCGACGACTATGACATCAACGGCTCCGCTTCTTGCTACCGTTTCAACTATATCGAGTGCCTGCTCACCGAAATCGGGCTGGCTTACAAGAAGATTCTCGACATCTACTCCGAGATTTTTGGCATAGCGTACATCAAGAGCGTGCTCAGCGTCTATAAAGGCACAGATACTCCCGCTCTTCTGCGCTTCCGATATTATCTGCAGCGCTAAAGTTGTTTTGCCGGAACTCTCCGGGCCGTATATCTCGATGATCCGGCCTCTTGGGACTCCCCCTATGCCAAGGGCCATGTCAAGCCCCAAAGAGCCGGTGCTTATCGCCTCTATCGGCTCTATCTCTTTGTCTCCCAAGCGCACCAGCGCCCCTTTGCCGAAAGCCTTATCTATCTGCTTTATAGCAACATCAAGCGCCTTCTGTCTGTTCGGATCGATACCCATCTGCTACCTCATCTGAAATTAAAATTAGAGATATTTTATCACTATTTCGATAAAATCAACCAAAAAGAGAAAGCTGGTAGCAGATTGTGAGCAGTAAAGAGAGCTATTTCACACCAAACCCCATAAGCGTAGCCCATTCGCCCGATGCCGACGATATATTTATGTACTACGCCGTAAAGTTCGGATGGGTCGATACGCCGGTGCCGTTTGAAAATGCCGCACTCGATATAGAGACCCTCAACGAAGCGGCTCTGGAAGGCAGATATGATGTCTCGGCCATCAGCTTTGCCCTCTACCCGAAAATAAGAGAAGAGTTCGCACTTCTTCGAACCGCCGTAAGTTTCGGCGAGGGGTACGGGCCAAAACTTATAAAACCGAAGGGCAAGAGACTTCGCAGAAACTTCAAAGCAGCCCTAAGCGGCCGCCACACCACAAATGCCATGCTCTTTCGCATAGCCTACCCCGATGCCAGAGTTATATACAAAAACTTTCTTCAGATAGAGGAGGCGGTAATTTCCGGCGAGGCAGATGCCGGCGTGCTGATACACGAGAGTATTTTGGATTTCGACGAGAGCCTGGAGGTGGAGCGGGAGATCTGGGATATTTGGCTGGAGCTTGCCAAAAAGGGGCTCCCTTTGCCCCTGGGAGGAATGGCCCTTAGGCGCTCCATTCCCCTTACAAGAGCGATAGAGATAGAGAATACACTCATAAAGGCGGTAGATGTCGCCAACAGACACCGATCTATTTTGGCTAAAATGCTTCTTGAAAGAGATCTGGTGCGCATAGACGAGAGTAGCCTAAACAGCTATCTCGACCTATACGCCAACGACAGGTCGGTCACAATGGACGAGGAGCAGCTCGAAGCGCTCGACACCCTCTTTCGCATCGGGCATGAAGAGGGCTTCTACGAATGCCCTATAAAAGCGGAGGATTTTATGATTCCGCTTGAATACAAGGATGCGAGGTACTCTTGATGGAGGCACAGTTCATAGCCCTTGGCGTTGAAACCCTGAAAGTGGCGCTTATACTGTCGCTTCCTATGCTTCTTGCAGGGCTTATAGCGGGGCTTGCCATAAGCATCTTTCAGGC
>JAKIUX010000189.1 GCA_021647345.1 Hydrogenimonas sp. | reverse complement strand
TGTCGCAGCTAAAGCGGGCCTGAAAATTGCACTTGTCGAGAAAAATATGGCCCATCTTGGCGGTACATGCTTGCATAACGGCTGCATTCCATCCAAGATGTATCTCTATGCGGCGGAGAGCCTATTGCGTTCTCATAAGCCCTACATCGCAGGCAGACTCGAACTCGATATGGCCCGGCTCGACGAGTATAAAGAGGCGCTGCTTGGCAGATCTACCGCTGCAATAATGCGACAATGCTCAGATGTCGATTTGATAGACTCGAAAGGGGAGTTGACAGCGCCCCATACAGTGAAGACTCAAAAGGGTAAGATAACGGGAAGGCATATAGTCATAGGAACCGGAGCGAAACCCTTCATACCTGAAGGCATAGAGTATGACGGTATCGGCGTCATAACGAGTGACGAGGTTCTCAATATGCAAACCTTGCCTCAGAAGATAGCTGTTTACGGTGATGGAGCCATAGGGCTTGAGTGCGTCTCTTTCTTTGCTGCCGCCGGAGTAAAGAGTGAACTGATATGGCGGCACGATAGGCTTCTAAGAAGAGCTCATCCGATGATCTCTCAGGCTCTAAATAGGCAGCTTGAGAGAGTTGGTGTCGAACTTAGGCCAAATAGCAGAATAAAAACGGCTAAAACGACCAAGCGAGGAGTGCATATAGTGTTTGAAGAGGGCAAGGACCACTATGTGCCTAAACTGCTCGTGGCTACCGGAAGAAAAGCTCTTGCCGACGCGGTGAAGATATCTGAGATAGCAGTCAATGAAAAGGGAATAGTCACAGATGAAAATTTCGAAACCACACTAAAAGAGCACTACGCTATCGGAGACTGCAACGGAAAGCTGCAACTGGCTCATGCCGCAAGAGCCCAAGTACTCTTTGTGGTGAGAAAGATACTGGGCAAAAAGCCTCAAAAAGTGGTACTTGAGAATGTGGTCAAGTTTATAAACACAATACCATGCAGCTATGCGCAGGTTGGGAAGAACGGAAAGAGCAGCGGCTTCAAAGAGAGCGTCGTGCCGCTTGCAGGACTTCCGTTTGCCCATATACACGATGCCGACGACGGAGTGATGGTTACATACGCTGATGAAGAGGGCTTTTTTGCTGGCGCCGAGATATTTGCACCGAACGCTCAAGAGCTAATATCTGCCGCTGCAATGGCCCTTGCCGGAGAGATGGATTCGGCGACTATGATGCGTACCGTACTCGCACATCCTACCTTTAGCGAATCTTTCGAAAGAAGCTATACCCGTTTATGATAAGAAGATGATAATACACGATTTCGGCACTATAGAGTATCTTGAGGCGATGGATGAGATGCGAAAAGTTCATGCCCGAGCCGTAAAAGATGGCGAAAATCATCTCATTTTATGCTCGCACCCCAAAATCTTCACGGTCGGGTACGATGATGATAATATCTGGCCCGTTCCAGTTGTGAAAAGTGACCGCGGAGGCTCCATAACATGCCATGCACCTGGTCAGGTTGTGGCCTATTTCTGCTTTAAGGCACCTAAGCCTGCGCAATTTTTTAAAAAAGTTGTAAACACCTACAAAAGATTTTTTTTAGATCTTCTTCCATCTGTCCGATACGACCTTGAAAATCCTGGCTTTTATTTGGAGAATAAAAAGTTGGCATCTTTGGGATTTCGTTACCGAAATGGCGTCAGTCTGCATGGAGTTTCGTTAAATGTAGATGTGGACCTTGAGTTTTGCAATCTTGTCTCTCCTTGCGGTTTAAGAGGCATTAAGGCCACTTCATTAAAAGCCGAAGGTGTAGAGATCTCTATTAATGAGGCTAAAAAAATGATTGTTTCCTCCATAGATTCAACTTTCAGCCACTCTATATAGTGCAAAGTTTAAACCTTGAACTTTATAAAAGAACAGCTGAAGCGGTAACTGACCCTTATTGTATAAGTGCATGAACAGTTAATATTTTTCTACCACTTTAGCCAATACATGAGGTAACCATAAGTCATGTTTTCTATCATACCAAAAAACCACACTCTCGATCTCGATCTCTTCTATATGCCACCCATGCTGTGCCCGCTCTTTGAGTGCACGGGTCATGGCTTTGGAAAGCCGCTCGATGCGACGATTGTCTTTGGAACGCAAATGAAAAGACTCTTGTCCGGTTTCCAGAACACACTTCTCTCCAGCTAAAGGCCGAGGGAGTGATAATGCGGAGTAATAGGAGTATCCCAGCACAACGTCCCTCAAACTCATTATATGCGTATGTCTTTGGGCCTCGGGAAAGATTCTTTTTTCTTGAATTATTTTTAGATCACGATCCGTTTTCAAGCTTATAAACTTTTTGCGACTTATGATTTTAGTCAGCGCTTCGTCGTCACTTACGATGATGAGCTCCTCTTTCGCTCTGGTAAACGCAACATACAATAGCCGCAGCCACTCGTCGTTGTGCTCATGCTTGGGTATGGTTACGACGACGCGATCAAACTCCCTGCCTTTCGATTTGTGCATCGTAGAAACAACAATCTTTGCCTCTTCGCCAAAATCTTCAAACTGAATATCTTGAAGGTACTCTTCCCATAGTGAAAAATAGAAAATCTCATACTCTTTTTTAAATCCTTCGATGACCTCTTCGAGTAGTTTTAATCTCGTCGAACCGGTATAGGTTTGATAAATCCGGTGCATTGCACGGCGTATATCTCTACCGTCAAATACCGGCTTGTCTCCGGCCTCCGTGCGCAGCTGTCGGTCAAAATCGAAAATCTCCGCGAGATTACGCAAACGATAACCACTGCGATCAATAAGATATTTTGCTTTTATTCCATAATAGTGTAGATGCGAGTAGATTTGAGCTACTTCGTTATTACTAAACGCCAGATAGGCGGTAGTTCCTTCGCAATCTTCATACTCTCGCACCACTTCAACTGCGGCTATACCGAGATGCTTTGCCTGACACACATGCATTCGAACGGGAGAAAATTCCCCTTTTTTTGCGGAGTAGACCGGTACATCTTTAAAGCGCAAGACAAGCGACTCAAGCAATCGTGAGGCAACAGAAACAATGGGAGGGGAACAGCGATAATTTTGCGTCAATGCATATTGTGCAATGCCGTTCTCTCCTTTAAAGTATTCCAGAAATTTGGCAAAAAACTTCACATCCGCACCGTTAACGCTCTCTAAAATACACTGGTCGTCATCTCCTACGGCTATCATTCTAAGATTGTCTTCCTGAGCCTTATAGAGCGCTTCG
>JAKIUX010000188.1 GCA_021647345.1 Hydrogenimonas sp. | reverse complement strand
ATGCCCATAGACGGTTTTTACCTCTATCATACCTGTTAGTGCCGTTCTTTGCTTCAAGGCAATTGTGAAAGGTAGAGGGGTTTTATGCAAGCGGTGATGTGTACTTGCCGTCTGCAAAGATACATCAAGATAGATTAGCGGCATCCGCATAGAAAGCCATAGCGAAATCGTTAAAATGAGAAAACTTATGACCCAAAAAGAGTATAAAGAAAAGATAGATACCTTAAAAAGATGGGCTTATGCCTATTATGTCGAGGACAACCCTATAGCCAGCGACGAAGAGTACGATACGCTTTATCATGAGGTCATAGCGTTTGAAAAAACGCATCCTGAACTCATCGAACCCTCATCGCCTACGCAGCGTGTGGGTGCTCCTATTAAAGAAGGATTTCTCAAAGCGCGCCATTTGAGCCGTATGTGGAGCATGGAGGATGTCTTCAACGAGAAGGAGTTTGAGGAGTGGTATGAAAGAGTCAGTAAAAATTTTCCTAATGAGCGCTACTATGAGGAGCCCAAATTTGATGGAGCCAGCCTCAACCTGATATATGAAAACGGCTTTTTGAAACAGGCGATAACCCGCGGAGACGGAGTTGAGGGTGAAGATGTAACCAATAACGCCAGAACCATAAACTCCATAAGGCTTGAGATCGAACATAAAGATCTCATAGAGATTCGCGGCGAGGTTCTTATGACCAAAAAGGAGTTTGAGCGGATCAACGAAGAGAGGGCCGAAAGGGGTGAAACACTATTTGCCAACCCGAGAAACGCGGCAGCCGGAAGCCTAAGGCAGCTTGACCCGTGTATAACCGCAAGACGCAAGCTAATCTTTCAACCCTGGGGTGTAGGGGTAAACAACCTTTCGTTTGAGTATCTTAGTGAAAAGATGGCCTATGTCTACGATCTTGGATTTAGAAAGCCTCCAATAAGAAGAGTTTGCAAAAACGTAGATGAGATAGAGGCTATATACGAAGAGCTAAAGAGCATGCGCGACTCGCTTGATGTTATGCTTGACGGCATGGTGGTAAAGGTTGATAGGGTAGCGGCGCAGGATGCTCTCGGCTACACTGTTAAGGCTCCTCGCTGGATGGTTGCCTACAAGTTTCCCGCCATAGAGAAGCAGACGCGTATTATCGACGTACTATTTCAGGTCGGCCGAACAGGAGTCGTAACACCTGTTGCGGTACTAGAGCCTGTTGAGGTAGAGGGGGTTATAGTAGAGCGTGCCACACTCAATAACTTCGACTATATCGAGAAGATGGATGTTCGAATAGGAGATATGGTTACTTTGATTAGAAGCGGCGACGTCATACCGAAGATCATAACTGTCCTTAAGCAGTATAGAAACGGTTCTGAAAAGCCTATTAAAAGACCCAAAGATTGTCCGGTTTGCGGTAGTGAGCTTCTTGACGAAGGGAAACTTATCAAGTGTCAAAACCTAAACTGTCCCGCCCGTGTGGTCAACTCGATAATCTATTTTGCCTCTAAGCAGTGCCTCAATATAGAGGGGCTCGGAGAGAAGATAGTACAGCAGCTCTACGAGGCGGGTTTGGTCAAGGAGCTGGAGGATATCTACAGGCTGAGAAAAGATGATCTGCTCAAACTCGAAGGCTTCAAAGATAAGAGGGCCCAAAACCTTCTCGACGCCATAGAGAGGAGCAAGGGTGCTGAGTGTTGGCGCTTTCTAAATGGCTTGGGCATAGAACATATAGGAGAGGTTGCCAGCAAGAAGATATGCCAAGCCTACGGAGTCGATTTCATCGACCTTACCAAAGAGCAGCTTATGGCCATAGAGGGGTTCGGTGAGGAGATGGCCGAGAGCTATTTGGAGTTTATGCGTGTAAATAGAGAGAAGGTTCTGCGTCTTCTTGAGATTATTAAACCTAAAGCTCCCGAAAAAGAGGAGATAGTGGAGTCACCCTTCACCGGCAAAACTGTGGTTTTAACAGGAACAATGAAAAAATCGAGAGGTGAGATAAAGGCGATGCTCGAACATCTTGGCGCCAAAGTTACAGGGAGCGTCTCTAAACATACCGATTTTGTCATATATGGAGAGGATGCAGGCAGCAAGTACGATAAAGCCAAGAAGCTTGGTGTAAAGCTGATGCCTGAGAGCAGGATGTGGGAGCTTGTGGGTGAGGCTTGATGAGCTTCTTGTTAAAAGAGGTATAGTAAATAGCCGCTCCAAAGCCTGCGCACTCATAAAGAAGGGGGTGTTTTGGTAGAGGGCAAACCTGCCAAAAAGGGGGGAGCGAGAGTCTCTGCCGATACGCTGATCGAAGTCATTGCACAGACTCGCTACGTAAGCAGAGCCGCCAGAAAACTGAAGGGTTTTCTCGATACCAATCCTGTAGCGATATCGGGCAAGAGGTGCCTTGATATTGGCGCTAGTACCGGCGGTTTTACACAGATACTGCTTGAAAAAGGCGCAGCTTCTGTTACGGCGCTTGACGTCGGCAAGTCTCAGCTTGACGACTCTTTAAGGGGCGATAAGCGGGTTGTAAGTATCGAGTCGACAGATGTAAGAGAGTTTAGAACTAAAGAGCCGTTTGAGGTCGTTACCTGCGATGTATCTTTTATAAGCCTTCGAAAAATTCTAAAAGATATAGACGCACTCGCCTCGGGTGTAGTGATACTCCTTTTCAAGCCTCAGTTCGAGGTGGGCAGAGAGGCTGCAAGAGACAGCCGCGGAGTGTTGAAGTGGGAAGAGGAGATAAAAGAGGCTATGAAACTTTTCGAAGATGAGTGTGCAAAGCTGGGTTGGCGGCTAATGGTCAAAGAGGCTTCGACTCTTCAGGGAAAGGAGGGGAACCGTGAGTGGTTCTACTGCTATATCAAAGGTTGACTCTCTTGCCATAGGTAATTTTGACGGTATGCATTTAGGGCACAGAGCCCTTTTTGAGAGATTGACCCAAAATGGAGTAGTATGTGTCATAGAACACTACAGGGCCGATATGACACCCCATATATATAGGGGCAGATATACAACTTTTCCTATCTTTTTTTACGATTTCGATATGATCAGAGATCTGCAACCTAAAAACTTTGTAGATCTGCTAAATAGAGATTTTCCTCTTTTGAAAAGGATTGCGGTAGGCGAAGATTTCCACTTCGGTTCCGGCCGAAGCGCAGATGTTTCGACGCTTAAAAGTCTCTTTAATGGTGAAGTCGTTGGGGTTGAC
Source organism: Hydrogenimonas sp. (assembly GCA_021647345.1). Classification (GTDB taxonomy): domain Bacteria; phylum Campylobacterota; class Campylobacteria; order Campylobacterales; family Hydrogenimonadaceae; genus Hydrogenimonas. Next base: position 46 of record JAKIUX010000188.1, on the reverse strand, counting down.
GAGGTGAAGTATGAAGATAAGCCTATTAATTCTCGCTTAATTCGAA
>JAKIUX010000187.1 GCA_021647345.1 Hydrogenimonas sp. | reverse complement strand
TCAAGATATTATTGAAAGCGCATACCAGATATTAAATATAACGGAGTTTATTGAGTGGAGAGATAAGCTACTTGGAAGATATAAAGAGTCGGCACATCATGCCGATTTGACAGCTCAAGTCGATAAAAAATTTTTCGGGGCTAAACCTTGAATTTTGCACTTTTAATCAAACTTCGGATATTTAATTGAAAATTCCTAAATATTGCGATAGTGCCATATGTTGTGGACTAATACACTCCTTTGACATCATTGAAAACTTCAGCTATACTTTGGCCAACCAAAAGAGATACGGTCTCTCTTTGAGTGCTCTTAGTGAGCGAGTAAATATCGAATAATCCTTCTAAAAACGGTTACCTTCTTTTATCTACTCATAAAAAAATAAACAGATGTAATACCCGGGGCCGAACGAGTCTTTATGAAGGCTGCTGTGCGGGTAAAACAGAAAGAACAAACATATGTCATTTGAGACTTTAAACCTAAATGCGCAAATTATGCGCGCAATCAAAGAGGAGGGCTATAGCGAGCCTACACCGATTCAGGCTGAGGCGATCCCCGCCGTTATAGAGGGAAGAGACCTTCTTGCAGCCGCGCAGACAGGAACAGGAAAGACAGCGGCTTTCACTCTGCCTATGCTTCAGAAGCTTTCAGCTAAAAAGGGCGAAGGCAAGCGTTATATCAGAGCACTCGTTCTTACGCCGACAAGAGAGCTTGCCGCACAGGTGCATCAGAGTGTTCGCGCATATGGCAAATATCTAAAACTAAAGAGTGCGGAGGTGTATGGAGGAGTGAGTATGCAGCCTCAGATAAGAGCCTTTAGGGGCGGTGTAGATGTTTTGGTGGCTACACCGGGAAGGCTGCTTGATCATATGAATCAGGGCAATGTCGATCTTAGCAGGGTTGAGATGCTTGTACTCGATGAAGCTGACAGAATGCTTGATATGGGATTTATAAACGATATAAAAAAGATCATATCTAAACTGCCGCACTTTAGGCAAAATCTGCTCTTTTCCGCAACCTTTAGCACTGAGATAAAGAGACTTTCAAGCTCGATTTTGAAAGATCCGAAGATGATAAAGGTAGCGTCAGACAATTGTGCGGCTGAACGCATAAAACAGATTGTGCATCCGGTTGACAGAGCCAAAAAAGCTGATCTTCTCTCTTATTTAATAGGCAAAAACGGCTGGAGCCAAGTGCTTGTCTTTACTCGCACAAAGCATGGTGCCGACAAACTCTCAAAGCGTCTTAGCCAAGACGGTCTGCCATCTACGTCGATTCACGGAAACAAGACGCAGGTGGCTCGTATGAAGGCGTTAAAAGCCTTTAAAGACGGGCGTGTCCGCGTTCTTGTAGCGACAGATGTCGCAGCGAGGGGAATCGACATAGATAAGCTTGGCCAGGTCGTCAACTTCGACCTTCCGGAGGTTGCCGAAGATTATGTACATCGCATAGGTCGAACGGGCAGAGCGGGCAATGCCGGTGAAGCTTTCTCTTTGGTCTGTATAGACGAAAAGCATCTGCTTCGCCGCATAGAGAAGCTGACACAGATGAGTATCGAGAGGGTGAGAGTCGATGGCTTCCACCCGGACCCTTCCATAAAAGCAGAGCCCGCAAAAAGAGGCGGTAGAGGCCGAAGCAGCGCAAAGCGCGGCTTTAGCGGCCGTAGTAGCCGAAGCGCAAGCGGTTCGGCTACTGTGAAGCGCGACAGAAGCGAATTTAGACGAAAGTCATACTAATATTTTAAGCTTCATAACTCTCTTTTAAGCGCTTGTCGTTTTTGTGTAAAGGTGTGTTAAAATAGCGCTATGTTCACACTCCGGCAGATAAAAGATTCTATATTGATACTTCTAATTTTGGCCGCTTCTGCCCTTTGCGCACCGAAAGAGTCTTTGGTGCCGGGAGGGGTGGCTATTTTTGATCTCTCTAAATTCAAGGGTATCTCATATTTCAAGTTCAATGGAGCGAAAGCGGCACTTTTTAAGGAAAAAGAGAGAGTTTTTGCGGCACTGCCGATACCCATTTTTGTAGAACCTGGAGAGCATACGGCAAAACTCTACCTTGCAAACGCAGATGCTGTAAAGATTGGCTTTGTCGTAAAACCCAAAAATTACAAAGAGCAGCACCTAAAGATAAAAAACAGAAGAAAGGTAGAGCCTGCTCCTGAAGATCTTGTTCGAATAGCAAAAGAGAGAAAAAGGAAGCAAAAAGCTAAATCTTTTCGCTCCTCAAGCTATGCCGATACAGAGTTTATCTGGCCGGTTTCGGGTGAGATTAGCAGCCCTTTTGGACTGAAGAGATTTCTTAACGGCTTGCCGAGATCGCCCCACAGCGGTATAGATATAGCAGCTCCGAAAGGGGTTCCGGTAAGAGCTGCCGCAGACGGAGTGGTGGTGGAGGCGGGGGAGTTCTTTTTTAGCGGCAATCTTGTATTTTTAGAGCACGGCAGCGGCTTGATGACGCTCTATGCGCACCTTTCTCGCATAGATGTAGTGCCTGGAGAGAGGGTGAAGCGTGGAGAGGTTGTAGGCCTTGTCGGCAGTACCGGAAGAGTTACCGGGCCGCATCTTCATTTTGGGGTGATGATAGATAGGGTCTATGTGGATCCGACTCTATTTTTACCGAAAAAGACAAAGATCAAGAGAGTCAGCAAAGAAATTTAGTAGAATAGGTCAACTTGTACTATTAAGGTTGAAACTATGTTGCCAACTCAGCACCTTACGCTAAAAAAGTTCGAACAGTTCAAGGCGGCTATGCGCCCTTACGACTATTTCGAGTTGCTCGACACGCTCGATTTCGAGAGTCTTGGCGAAGGAGACCGCTTCTATCTGCAGTGTTTCGGAATATATAACAGCGAACTTGAAGAGGAGAGCTTCATGCTCCGCATACGTACACCGGGAGGTCGTATCAAGGGTGAACACTTCCACTCTATCGCAAGTATCGCAAAAGAGCACGACCTTCAGATGGTGCTCACTGCCCGTGCCGGCATACAGCTTCACGGGCTTGAAGCGGAAAATATTCTAGAAGTCTTCAAAGAGGTCAACGCCATGGAAGGGCTTACGACGTGGCAAACCTTTGGAGACAACATTAGAAATGTGGTAACCGACCCCTACGACGGCAGAGGCAAAAGCTGTAAAATCGAGGCTTACCCATATATTGAGAAGATGCAGAGCTTCTTTTTAAGAAACCCGGATCTTGTCGGAATGCTTCCAAGAAGGGTTTCGGTAGGCATTAGGGGGATGGAAGAGAATGTTTCGCCGCTCT
>JAKIUX010000186.1 GCA_021647345.1 Hydrogenimonas sp. | reverse complement strand
AATATGGACAAAAAGAGTCTGCAAAGACTTAAAGAGATAATGCCACTCTTTATCTCCGTAAAGCTTAAAAGATACGCTGAAAGCGGGAGAATGGAGCGTCTTAAAGATGAGCTTATGTCGATAAAAGGTGTCAAAGATGTACATATATTTGAGAAGGTGCACGACAGACTATACGCGATGCTTCTTTTCATGAAGACGAACTTTACGCTTTTTGCCATCTTTTTGGGAACTATTGCGGCACTTTTGATGGTCAAACAGATGACGATCTGGCAGTATGAACATAAAGAGAGAATGCAGATTATGGCACTTTTCGGAGCTCCTGTATGGCTTAGAAGCGGTGTGCTTTTCAGGCTCGCACTGGTCGATGCTTTCATAGCTCTTGCAGCGGTAATTTCGGTCATGATCTATCTTGTAAGCGATTCGAGAGTGGCCGATATTTTGCGCAGCATGGGCGTAGACCCGGATCTTCTGTTGCGCATCGACGATTTTGTGCTTCTTGCGGCGGCATCTTTTTCTTTGGCTCTTGCGGCGGCTGCATGGGTTGTGATGAGATTTAAAGAGGAGCAGTAGGAGAGATGTTTTTCAGACTCTTTCTGGCAGTTCTGCTTCTTGCGGCGGCTGCACCGGGAGCTTCGATAGATAGAAAGATATCGAAATCGAAGCAGAAATTGACCGAAACGAAGCGTGCATACAAAAATATGGACAAAAAGCTGGCATCCATCGCAAGGAAGATCTCTTTGAACAGACAGAAGCTGCGTGAACTAGACTCTACCATAGCAACCCTCGAAAAGGAGATAGAGAGCAGCTCTTTGAGGTATGAAGAGGGGCAGAAACGGCTTGCTGAGATTCGCAAGCAGATAGATATGCTCAAAAAGAGACGCTCACAACAGGAGAAGAGGCTTATAGATCTTATGGCAAACCGCTATATTCTCGGAGAGATTAAGAGAGATAGAGGTGTAGAGTCACCTGAAGATGTGGTGGAAAACGAAGTTCTGAAGGCGCTGGCCAGATCTGACAGTCGCCGTCTGAAGCAGATGCAGACGGAGTATGAGAAGACTTTGGCTCAGAGCAGAAAGCTTCTAACCGAAGCCGAAAGCATCAAGCGTATGATAAAAAGACTTGAAGAGAGAAAGGCGAAAGCCGCCGCAGAGAAGGTTCGAAGGCGTAAATTGGAGAGTAAGCTTAAAAAAGAGAAGAGAGAGTATCAGGCGAGGCTCGAAAGGCTTCAGAAAGAGGAGAGCAACCTCAGAAAGACTCTTGCAAGACTCAATATCTTAAAGAGAGAGAGGGTTGCAAAGTCGAAAGAGCGTAAAATTTCTGAAAGCACGAAAAGAGCGATAGCCTCCGGAGACAAGATAAAGGTGCGCACCATAGGCTCCTCTTATCAGAAGCATGCTGTGGGTCGATATAGGGGCAAAAAGACGATTTCGCCGGTCGGCAGAGCCAAAGTCGTCAAAAGATTCGGCTCATATATCGACCCGGTATACAAAATACGCATCTTCAACGAGTCGGTGACTCTTCGACCGTACAAGAAGAACGCTAAAGTGAAAAATGTTCTAAACGGCAGAGTAGTTTTTGTGAAAGATACGAAAATGCTTGGAAAAGTAGTAATAATAGAGCATAAAAACAACCTCCATACCATCTATGCGAAGATGTCAAAAATAGCCCCGACCATAAAAGAGGGAAAGAAGGTGAAAAAGGGGTATGTTATAGGGCGTGTAGATAAAGAGCTTATGTTCGAAGTTACCCAAAGAGAGCGCCATATAAATCCACTTGAGCTAATAACCGTAACCCGCTGATATTTTTAGAGCTCTCCTTATATCTATTTTAAAGCAACTTTTGGATAAAATCCATCAATTTTAAGGCAGGAGTAGTCATGGCGAAACAGCGGGTACTTGTGAAATTTTCCGGCGAAGCCCTTGCCGGAGAGGACGGCTACGGCGTCGATACTTCCATTTTGAAGTTCATTGCCGAAGAGATCAAACAGCTCGTAGACAACGGCGTAGAGGTTGGCGTTGTCATAGGCGGCGGCAATATAATTCGAGGCGTTACGGCTGCAAAAGACGGTATCATCAAGCGCACGAGCGGTGACTATATGGGTATGCTCGCTACCGTCATCAACGCCGTAGCCATGCAGGAGGCTCTCGAGTATCTCGGTATGCGTGTAAGGGTTCAAAGCGCTATAAAGATGGAGCAGATTTGCGAAACTTTCATCGTTCGCAGAGCGGTAAGGCACCTTGAGAAGGGGCGTATAGTCATATTCGCCGCCGGCACGGGAAACCCCTTCTTCACTACTGATACGGCGGCCACTCTTAGAGCTATCGAGATTGGCGCCGATATGATCATAAAGGCTACCAAGGTTGACGGCGTTTACGACAAAGACCCCAACAAGTACTCCGATGCAAGAAAACTTCCTGTACTTACCTACGATGAAGCTATGGCCGATAACATAAAGGTGATGGACGACACCTCTATCGCTCTTGCCAAGGAGAACAGCCTTCCGATAGTGGTTTGCGACATGTTCCACAAAGGAAACCTGATGTCGATAATTAACGGCGATTACGATAAGTGCTCGATTGTTAAATGAGCTCTGTTAAGCTGCAATCAAGAAGATAGAAAATTAACGTAAGGAGAAAAAATGAGACTTGAAAAGAAAGCTGCAAAAGCGCTTGAGAAAGCGAACTTCAACCGATACCTGCTCGCTACGGCGGTTTCAAAAAGAGCTAACGAATTGGCGGCCGGAGCGGAGCCGCTTGTAAATATGGATCAGAAAAAGTATAAATTTTCAGATATAGCTATCATAGAGATAGCGGAAGGCTATCTGAAAATAGAGGGTGCCGAAAAGAGTTAAGGGGTATTGGTGCAGCCATCTTTAGACCCGCTGCTGCAGAAGTTAGAGGCGGTAGATAGTGTCTCGAAAGCGCAAACTCTGCTTTTTGACACCATAGCCCCTTCCCAACGGCTGACAGATGCGCTCTCTTTCGCCAAAGATGCCCATGAAGGGCAGCTTAGAAAGAGCGGAGAGCCATATATAGTACACCCTATACTCGTAGCCGCAATAACCGCTTCCATAAGCTCCGATGAAACGATGGTTATAGCTGCTCTTCTGCATGACGTAGTGGAAGATACCGCTTTTACTATCGAAGAGATCAAGGAGCGTTTCGGTGAAGATGTAGCCCACCTTGTAGAGGGGCTTACTAAAATTGTAGAGATTCGAGACAGCGAACTTGTTCCTTCGACTTCCGACGAGAAGCTGGTTACCTCTGCTCTCTCTTTCAGAAAGATGCTCATCTGCTCCATAGAGGATGTAAGAGTTTTGGTAATAAAACTCTGTGACCGCCTT
>JAKIUX010000185.1 GCA_021647345.1 Hydrogenimonas sp. | reverse complement strand
CATCTATCGTATACGGAATGCCAAAAGCAGTTGCGGAACTCGGTGCCGCTACTCAAATTGCCTCTATAGATGAGATAATCTCCTATATAAAGGAGCACGCTTGATCTTATCATGGTTTAGAAAAGATAAAAAGAGCGAAAACAAAAAAGAGGGCTGCAATACGAAACAAAAGGTGGCCCGCTTCAATGAAGAGGGTGCAAAGAGGATTCTTCAAAAGATAAAAGAAGAATTTGGGCTCGATTATGAGAGGCAGATGAGCATAACTATAAAAAAGCTTGAGCGGTTCGCCATAAAAAATGAGATCTTTACATTCGAAGAGCTCTTTGAGGCCATAAAGGCATCAAGCCGACTCAAAAGCGAGCTTATAAATCTGCTCACAGTCGGAGAAACATACTTCTACCGAGAGCTTGAGCAGATCGAAATTTTATGCGGCGAAGTACTTTCCGGAAGATGCAGCCGAATTCTATCGGCCCCCTGTTCCAGCGGCGAAGAGGTCTACTCTATCTTGCTGTATCTTGACGAAAAAGGCTATATTTCGCCCTCCTTGCATATAACCGGCATAGATATAAACAGCGATGCGCTCAGGCAAGCTGAAATCGGATGCTACTCGAAACGCTCTATATCGCAGCTGCCGCAAAAGATAGTTCAAAAGAGTTTTACGCCAAAAGATAGTAGATTTTGCATAGATACAAAACTAAAAAGCTACACCAGCTTCACATATGCCAACATTTTTGACCCGCGCTTTGAGGAGATTGGCAGATTCGACGCAGTTCTTTCACGCAATATGATGATCTACTTTAATGATGAACAAAAAAGAAGAGCCATAGAACAGCTCTCTTCGGTCATGCACACCGGTTCTTTACTATTTTTAGGGCATGCGGACATCTCTTTTACGCCCAAAGGGTTCAAAAAACTTCAAAAAGGGCGCACATCATACTATCAAAAACAGTAAAATCGCTACTTGCCAAGGAGCCTTATCTTCCTCTCTCCCGCCGCTATAGTCAGCGGAAGGCAAGCAGTATCGGCAACTTCTATCCTAAAAGTGTGCGGGTCTATCATCTTAACCGTAACACCATCAGGATAGAGGAGCTCCCCAAGCAGATCGTTTGGCCCATAGGGCTCTATATATAGAATGTAACTCTTTTTCGGCTCAATCTCAAAAGATGCGTCTTTGGAAACAACTTTCAGTATGGAAGCATCAAAGCTTCTTGTTTTAAAACTCCACTCTTTCTCTTTTGCCGCTCCATCTAGAGTATAGTGCAGCTGCGCCTTGTAAAGAGTGGAGTACTCCAACCTTTTGAGAGGAAAAATAGCAAATTGATTATCTTTCAAAAGCAGATTCGGGTCGCTTTTGGCGTCCATGACCATCGTCGGAATCTCAACATCTCCTTCGCCATACAACTTAAAGAGTGTCACCTTCGCTCTTTTTGTCTCCAAACTGTTGAAGATAACGCTTATAGGGTATCCGCTAACCGAAAAGTTTGGCAGCGGATCGGGGATCTCCTCGTAAAAAGCGACAGGAACGTCACTTTGACCGTCAAATGGCCACAAAATAGTCTCAGGAGCTGCTTTTATATTGAAGTTCAAAACTCTATAATACTCATTATAGCTTATCTTTTTCTCCTTATCGGCACAGATACCTGAAATATATCTGCCCATACCCCTAAAACCGTCTTTGCTACATAGTCCGTTAATTCGGTAATTTCCCATATCGTATACATATATTCTTCTGCCATTGCTATCTTGAGTAAAAGCTATGCCTATCTCATCCATTATCGGGTCAAGAAAACCGAAGCGGTGGTATATAGCGCCAAAGAGTCCGTCGATCGAATCTTTATAATCCAAATTTTTACTCGAAAGATTTTCACTGACAAGGCGCGAAGAGTATCCTGCCGCCAGTACCCTTTCTATAACAGACTCACCCGTAAAACCGGGCATACCTATTGACTCTTTATGGCTATCTACACTATTTTTCGCAAGATAGAGCGCATGCGCGGCCGCTGCTGCTTCAAGTTTTTCGTTACTATAGAATCTGCCAAGGCCCGCTTTTTCTCGAAGAGAGTTAAGGTAGAGTCTTGCTTCTGTCCTCTCTGAAGCAAAATCCACACTGCTTTGCAAATTATGCTCTTCAACCGCATCAGCCTGCACAGGAGCAAATTGAAACCTCTGGGCAAAAAAGAATCCTGCCGCAGTAAGCAGAAGTATAAGCAGTGCACTCCTCATTAGAATGCTATCTTCCCCTCTTCTTGCAGTCTGCGAATGATGCTTTTAGCCTTTTTATGGCCCGCATGAGCCGCTTTTTTGCACCACTTGAGTGCCTTTTCATGATCTTTCTCTACACCAAGCCCCTTGTCGTACATCATTCCAAGATTATACATAGCGCGCGGATGCTCTTGCTCGGCTGCCCTATTGTACCAATCAAAAGCCTTTTCATAACTCTGCGGCACGCCTCTACCTTCATGCTACATTACCCCCAGGCAGTTTTGAGCTTCGGCATGGCCGTAACGGGCAGCCGACTCATACCAGTTGACCGCACGCTCCGGGCTCTTTTCAACACCGGCTCCATACTCGAGCATCTGAGCCGTTTCAAACATTGCATGAACATTGCCGGCACGCGCGGCCTTCATGAAATATCCAAAAGCCCGGCTCTCATCAGCCGCACCGGCTCTGCCGCTTCTGTATATATGGCCAAGGTTGTAGTTTGCCACATCATCTCCGGCTTCAGCTGCTTTTTCATACCACCCTATAGCCTCCAAAAGATTCTCTTCAACTCCTTCGCCATTTTCAAGCATATATCCGACCATAGCTTGAGCCTTTACATCACCATCTATTGCGAGCTCCAAAAAAGCGTTAAAAGCGCTAACTTTATCGCCCTCATTATATAGCTGCGCCGCCATATTGAAATAGTTGCTCATTGTCTCTCCTACAAAACTACAAAAAGAAATATAAAACCGACTATTATTCGGTATATTCCGAAAGGTATAAAGGTGTGGCGCTTAACGAAATTGAGAAACCATCTAACTATCACTAAGGCCACCACAAACGCCGTAACAAAACCGACTCCGAGCGCCTGCACGTCGTCGAGCTGGAAGCTCTGGTAGTTTTTAAGAATGTCGTAAGCGGTTGCCGCAAGCATGGTAGGAACTGCAAGCAAAAAGCTGAACTCGGTGGCAGTCTTGCGCTTTAGCCCTATTAGCAGCCCGCCGATTATCGTAGCCCCAGACCGCGACGTACCGGGCACCAGTGCCAGCACCTGGGCCAGGCCAATTAATAGGGCGGCTTTCATGCCGATGTTATGCTCGTCCGTCACTTCCTTCCTGCGCAAATCGGCGAGCCACAACGCGACGCCGAACACCGCCGTCGCCGTCGCAATAA
>JAKIUX010000184.1 GCA_021647345.1 Hydrogenimonas sp. | reverse complement strand
CTTTGAAGGCCTCTGTTGCGGGAAACGTTATAGATCTTGCCTCTACCCATACTTTCGATCTGGATGATGAGGTCGCCAAGGTTTTCGATACACCTTTTGCCATAGATGATAGTAAAGAGCTTGAAAGCTCTCTTGAGGACGCGTCCACGCTGCTTGTTATTGGAGACAACGCCGGAGAGCACCTTTTCGACAAGCTCATGATGGAACAGATAGTCGATCTCTACCCCAGAGTCGAGATCTTCTATGCGGTAAGAGGGAGGCCCATCATAAACGATATTACGCTGAAAGAGGCTAAAGAGGCGGGAATAGATGAGGTCGCAACAATTGTTGACAGCGGAGTCGACACACCAGGTTTCGACCCGGAGCGAATAAGCGCCGAGGCTCGTAAAGTTTACGAAAGTGCCGATATGGTAATCTCCAAGGGGATGGGGAACTACGAATCTCTGAACGATCTTGCGACAAAAGAGATATTCTATCTTATGAAGGTCAAATGTTCAGTGGTCGCCTCCTCTTTAGGAAGCCGCATAGGCGATATAATATGCTATAAAGGAGATCTTGATGTTTGAGCGTTTGATGGATGAGAAGATTCTCCCATGGATATTCAGAGAGTCAAAACACCCGATGCGTTTCAACGAGCTTATGCAGGCGAACAAGATGCTTGTGGATCATATTCCGCTGGAGGGAAGAATTCCTGGCGTAAAGCTCAGACTCTCTCGCCTATATATCTTCATGATAGTGCTATGGAATCTTGTTTTCCTTCCGCCGGCTCTTATTTTTCATAAGATTATCGCAAAAATCGACTGCCATATCATGATCGTCGCCGCAGTTTTTTTCACACTCCTCTTTTTCGGTGTACTCTCTATATTCAGATCGTGGGCCATAGAGCGTATGGCGCTTAATCAGATAAAGAAGGCGTGGAAGCTCCATTTGCCCTACTACGATTTTAACACTTACCACACCAAGGTTGCGAAGTTCTATACCGACGCTATCGAAAAGGGTGTTACGGGAGCGAATGTAGAGATGTATATAATGAATGCACTCTCGCTGGAGAAGTGATATAATTTCGGAAAATTTTTTCGATTAAAGGAGGTAAAAATATGGCAGAAGCGAAACAGAAACGCCAGAAACAGGTTGTACTATTTACCTCTCCCGGCTGTGTATGGTGTACACGGGCGAAGAACTTTTTCAAAAAAAACGGCATTAAGTTTAAGACTATCGATATAAGCACCAACAAACAGGCTGCGAAAGATTGCGAAAGACACGGCTGCAGAGGGGTGCCGGTCGTGTTGATCGGGAGTCGATGGATCTGCGGATTTGACGAGCCTAAAATAAAAAAGGAATTGGATCTTAAATGATAACATTCAGCGACCTGCTTCTTAAACTGCAAACATTTTGGGCCAAGGAGGGGTGCAATATAGTGCAGCCGTACGATATCCCTTCCGGTGCAGGAACTTTTCATCCGGCTACACTTCTTAGAAGTCTCGACTCCACTCCTTGGGCGGCCGCCTATGTGGCTCCAAGCAGGCGCCCTACAGACGGAAGATACGGAGAGAACCCCAACAGGCTCGGAGCCTACTACCAGTTTCAGGTGCTTATAAAGCCGAGTCCGGAGAATATTCAGGATCTATATCTTAAGAGTCTCGAATATCTTGGTCTTGATCTAAAAAAGCACGATATCCGAGTTGTGGAGGATAACTGGGAGTCTCCCACTCTCGGCGCATGGGGTCTTGGCTGGGAGGTTTGGCTTGACGGGATGGAAGTTACGCAGTTTACCTACTTTCAGCAGGTAGGCGGCATTGAGTGCAGCCCCGTAGCGGCGGAGATAACCTACGGTACTGAGCGGCTTGCAATGTATCTTCAGGGGGTGGAGTCGGTTTTTGATATAGTCTGGAGCCAAAAGAGTGGGGAAGTGACTACCTATGCGGACGTTCATAAAGAGAGCGAGTATGAGTTCAGTAGATACAACTTCGAAGTTGCAGATGTAGATATGCTTTTTAGGCATTTCGACGATGCGGCCGCAGAGTGCCGCAGATGTCTTGATGCAGGACTTCCTCTTCCGGCTTACGATCAATGTATGATAGCCTCTCATCTATTCAATACGCTCGATGCGCGAAAGGCTATCTCGGTGACGGAGAGGGCAAACTACATTTTAAAGATAAGAGATCTTGCCAAAGGGTGCGCTGAACTATACAAAGAGCAGGAGCCGCAGAGGCTGAAAAGAGTCAAAGGGTCGGCGTAGTGAAGATTGGCGAAATTTATGAGATTCTCGACACTATAAGCCCCTTCGAACTGCAGGAGAGTTGGGACAACAGCGGCCTGCTTGTGGGCGATTACGGCCAGAGTGTCGAGAGAGTGGTTGTAAGCGTCGATATAGATATGAAGATGGTAGAGGAAGCGGATGAGAAGACTCTCTTCATTCTTCACCACCCCCTAATCTTTTCGGGGCTCAAGAAGCTTCTTTGGAGCAGCTACCCGGCCAACCTTCTTCAAAAAATGGTGAAAAAAGATCATGCCGTCATAGCGATGCACACAAACTTCGACAAGAGCCATCTCAACAGATATGTTTTTGAAAAAGTTTTGGGTTTTGAGGAGTTTAGCTGCCAAGAGTTTATCTGCAGAGCGGAGGGGAGCTGGAGAAGCCGCGAACTGCTCGATATGGTGAAAGAGAGGCTTGGTCTTTCGGCGATGAGGGTAGTTGGCGAAAAGGATGAGATCAAGAGTGTAGCAATGGTGACAGGTTCGGGTGCGAGTCTGTTAGATACGGCTGAAGCCGACCTTTTCCTTACAGGAGATATAAAGTTTCACGACGCAATGAAGGCTATATCTCTTGGAGTGATGATGGCTGACATAGGGCATTTTGAAAGCGAGCGCCACTTTTCTGCCGCTTTAGCGGAGCATTTGAAAAATTTGCCGATTCCGGTTATAATTGCACAATCAATTAACCCCTTTACCTACATTTAACCAAGGAAATCTATGAACAAGCATCTTGAAGATCTGATCAAGCTATCTAAAATAGATCGGACAATAGACGCGTTGGAGCCGAAAATAGCCGAAGCGAAGTCGAGGCTGGATGAAGTAGAAGAGTCTCTTGAGAGTGTTCAAAGAGAGATTTTGGAGCTTACTGAAGAGATCAGAGAGAGTGAACTTAAGAAGGCTAAAAACGAGCTTCATATACAAGAACTTAGCGATAAACTCGAAGCCAACAAGAAAAAGGCCGCCGAGGCTAAGACCGAGAAGGAGATCAAAGCCCTTCAGCTTGAAGAGGAGATAGCAAGAGAGCAGCTCGATTTCGCAAACGAAGAGATAGAGCGTCTTGAAAATCTCATTGAGAGCCGCAAAAAAGAGATCGAAACCAAAGAGGCTGAGCTTGAAGCACAAAAAGA
>JAKIUX010000183.1 GCA_021647345.1 Hydrogenimonas sp. | reverse complement strand
TTTTGAAAAATTGGTCTCTTTGTATCCAAAAACCAACTATCTTAAACAATTGGCTGGTATGTATGGTGAACTAGGTAAGGATAACAGGAGGTTAGCTATTTTTGACTCCATATATTTAAACGATGAATTAAAGAAAAGTGGTGACATCCTCAATCTTGCCTATATGTTTTTGGGCCAAGATGTTCCTTACAAGGCTGCAAAGATTATTGCAAAAGGGGAAAAGAGAGTGATCGTACTTGACCTTGATATGCGAAGATCAAAACTTCATGAACTTTTCAAGCTACCGAATAAAGAGGGTGTAAGTACGCTTCTTGCCGGCAAGGTATCGCTTAAAGAGGTTATTCAGCATACGAGGGACAATAATCTACACGTAATAACGAGCGGTCCGACGCCTCCAAACCCTTCGGAGCTTTTGATGACAGATACTTTTAAACGTATTATAAAAATATTGATGGCTGAGTATGACTATGTGCTTCTTGATTCGCCGCCAATAGGTTTGGTAACCGACGCTATGATAGTTATGAGAATGTCAGACATCAACATTATTCTCCTTAGAGCCGAATACTCCAGGAGAGATTTTTTGAAAAATATAAACCATTTTGTCGAAGAGCATGAGCTGAAAGCCGGAATAATTCTTAACGGTGTTAAAGCTTCAGCCAAAGGGGCTGCTTACGGCTTTGGTTACGGCTTCAACTACGGCTACAAAAATAACTACTACTCATAAAAAGCGGGTTGATCCCGCTTTTAGAGCAGAGTGTCGTTGAGTATCCTGTTTTTCTTGAAGACTCGCTCTATGCTTTCTGACTCAAGAACCCTTTTTAGCGTCTGCGTTTGTGAAAGCTTGTGCACATCGCTTCCTAAAAAATCTATCATACCCTCATCAGCCAATTTGAATGCAATCTTTTGAACATTTTTTGAGTATTGGCCTGCGAAAGAGTTCAGGTTTACTTGAAAATAGACATCAAGCTCTTTTAGACTAACGTATTCATCAAAATCTTCATGCATAAAGAGGTACCTCTCAGGGTGTGCTAGAACAGGTTTATAGCCGGCTGCTTCTATATCCAAAACGATCTCTCGCAAATCCCTTGGCGCTCTTGTGTATGACATCTCAAATAGCAGATAGTTTTCGCCGAATGTCAAAACATCTCTCTTTTTAAGAAGATTTGCGAAATTCTCATCCAGATAGTACTCAGAAGCTGCATCAATCTCTATATCAATCTTATAATTTTTCAAAGAGTCTTTTAGATACTCTAGCTTCTCAAGAATGATCTCAGAACTATTCTTATATCTATGCCACATTATGTGAGGAGTGGTTATGAGTTTTTTGTAGCCGAGATCTTTATATGCCTTTATGATTTTGATCGATTCATAGGTGGTTTTTGCACCGTCGTCTATGCCTGGAATCAGATGGGAGTGTATATCTACCGTCAAAGAATACTCATTTTTACGATCCCTTCTCTTTCCAAAAAGCTTTTCAAAGATTCGGGTCATTAGGCAACTCTTCCTTTTATAGTTGATAACTATATATAGTATACGGCTATAATAGCTTTTAAGCTACTCTTAAAGCGCCTCTGCTTCGATAATTTTATAGGCTGCAGATTTTACGTAAAAACTCTTTTCAAGAAGTTTGAAACTATTTTTTCCTATCTCATCTCTTATCTTTTCATCTAGTAGTTTAACACAGTTTTCAAAAAAAAGGTCATCATCGCCGTTTATGCTTATAAAACCGGCTTTTGCCTCTTCTATTGTCTCTTTAAGATCGTTGCCTGGATTGATACTGCCAAGAATAGGCATGCTTTGAACCATATAGCCCAATAGCTTTCCAGGAAAGTTATGGGTTGTATGATCTTTATGAAGTGTAAAAAGCCCCACATCACAGTCGGCTTGAAGCTCTTTGAAAGTCTTCTGGGATACCGGCGGAAGAAGCGTCATATTTTGTAGACTCTCTTTCTCGATAGCCTTTTTTACAAGCTCCACTTCGTCACCGGCTCCAACAAGAAGAAAGTGCGCCTTTTTATGCTTTTGCATTCTTTTTGCGAGTCGCACTATATTCATCATATCCTGAGCTTGGCCTATATTTCCTCCGTAGAAGAATATCACTTTATCTTCGAGTTTTAGCTGCCGCCTATGTTCACCGCTGCTTGCAACAGGCTCTATAGAGGCCCAATTTGGCAAAATTTCAAGTTTAGCGTCAGTTTTTTTGCTCTTTTTAAACCATTCTAGATTTTTTTTGGACATCAATCCAATCTTGTCAGCAGCAGAATAGTTTAAATCTTCGAAATAGAGAAAATAGCGCTCTATAATGGAATTTTTTCGTATCAGCCCTCTGTCTACGGCCCACTGAGGAAATATATCTCTCAATACAAGGTAAGTTCTGGCTCCCCAAAGCTTTTTTACTCTTTTTACCAAAGGCCCCCAGAAGATCGTAGGCGAATAGTAGACTACTAAGTCGTGATGATTTTGGGCAAGATACCATTTCAAAGAGTTCCACGCTCTAAAAGAGAGTAGTGTTTCGTTTATTGCCCTTTCAACTCTTCCAACGTTTTTTATCCTACCGCTTTTGAAACGGCAAACCGTTATGCCGTCTAGATTTTCGACGCTATAGCCTCTTTTTAATTTGCTCGAAGGCGTTATGACTGTAACATCGTTTCCATGAGATAAAAGTTCGCACGCAAGCTCGTGCATCATCTTTGCCCCTATTTTTATGCTTTCGGGCAAATAGTCGTCGATAATAAGACAGATCTTCATATTAGCCGCTTTTTTGCCACACACTTCTGTTGACATAGTCGGTATAGGAGATAATAATGCGAAGTACCTTCTCGGAAACATTGGGCATGGAGTAGTCGGACACTACTCTAAGAGTTTCGGGAGTTTGGCTCTCAAGCAGACTCAATCCTTGAAGGATTCTCTCTTTTTTCAAGCCCACCATCATTACACTCGCTTCCTCCATCGCTTCGGGGCGCTCATGCGCTTCTCGAATGTTGAGCGCGGGGAATTTAAGAATTGAAGACTCTTCACTAATGGTCCCACTGTCACTGAGGACAGCTTTTGAGTTCATCTGCAGCTTTATATAGTCATTGAATCCAAGAGGCTTGAGAAGCCTGATACGAGGGTCGAACTCTATGCCTGTCTCTTCGATTCTCTTCCTCGTTCTTGGATGAGTAGAGACGATTACCGGCATATCGTACTTTTTTGCTACAGCATTCAGGGTATCTATAAGCAAAAAGAAGTTTCTATCGCTTGAGATATTTTCCTCTCTATGTGCAGAGACTACGAAGTAGTTCTTTGCTTTAAGGCCCTCTTGTTGCAAAATGTCTGAATTTTCTATTTCGGCCATTTTGCCCATTATTACTTCATGCATTGGACTGCCGGTTTTGATTCTTCTATCTGGCGG
>JAKIUX010000182.1 GCA_021647345.1 Hydrogenimonas sp. | reverse complement strand
CACTGAACAACTATGCCAGTCGGTATGTGCGTTATGCGAATAGCGCTTTCGGTTTTGTTGACATGCTGTCCGCCGGCACCGGAGGCTCGGTATGTATCTATGCGAAGATCTTTCTCTTCTATCTCTATATCTATATCTTCATCTACCTCAGGCGATACCATAACCGAAGCAAAAGATGTGTGTCTTCTGGCGTTGGAGTCAAAAGGGCTTATGCGAACAAGACGGTGGATTCCGTTCTCAACTTTTAGGTAGCCGTATGCGTTTTCGCCTTTTATGATGAAGCTTACATCTTTAATGCCAGCCTCTTCGCCGGGCTGGTAGTCAAGAACCTCTACTTTGAAGCCGTGGCGCTCCGCCCATCTAAGATACATCCTATAGAGTATGCTCGCCCAATCCTGGCTCTCTGTTCCGCCTGCACCAGGATGGATCGAGATAATGGCGTTGTTGGCGTCGTGTGGGCCGCTAAGCATCACCTCTATCTCCACCTTGTTGACCCGCTCCTCTATCTCAGGAGCTTCGGCAAAGAGCTGTTCGAGCGTCTCTTCATCTTTCTCTTCTGTGGCCATCTCGAAAAGATCGAGAGCGTCGCTTACTGCGCTTTCAGCCTCTTCATAGCGTTTAAGAAGCCTCTCGAGGCGATTCTTCTCTTTTTGGATCTCTCCGGCACGCTTAGCATCACTCCAGAAATCCTCTCTCATCTCCATCTCGGAGATCTCGGCCAATCTCTTTTTGACCTCTTCCGGTTTTACGATATTCTTTATATTCTCTATCTTGGTCTTTAGTTTTTTCATCAGTTCTGAAAATTCGTAGCTATCCACCCTATTATCCTCTTTGCTATAATTGCGTAATTATACACTAAAGGTTGCATGTGAAGGTTGTGCATTCTGTAGAAGATCTAAGGCAGATAAGAAGAGAGTTTCAAGGCAGTGTCGGTTTCGTTCCTACTATGGGGGCGCTGCATAAGGGGCACCTTGCTCTCATTCAAAACTCAAAACGCGAAAATGACCATACTGTAGTATCTATTTTTGTAAATCCTACCCAATTTCTGCCCGGAGAAGATCTTGACTCCTATCCAAGGAGAGAAGAGGCCGATAAGAAAATTTGCGAAATCGCCGGAGTAGATACTCTTTTTATGCCAAAGATATCTGATATATATAGAGAAGATGAGGTGAAGCTGAAAGCACCGGAGTATCTGGGGTATATTCTTGAAGGGCACCGAAGGCCCGGCCATTTTGACGGGGTCGTGCAGGTGGTGATGAAACTATTTGGAATAGTTTGGCCCGATAGGGCATATTTTGGCAAAAAAGATGCTCAGCAGCTTAGAATAATAGAGAAGATGGCAGAAGATCTTTTTCTTCCTCTAAAGATCGTTCCCGTCGAGACGGTCAGAGAGGATGACGGCTTGGCCTTAAGCAGCAGAAATGTTTATCTCTCGCCCAAGGAGCGCCAAAAGGCTCTTTCGATAGCCAGGTCTCTAAAGAGGGCTTCTCGCCTCGTTATGAGCGGCGAGCTGGACTCTTTGAAGATAAAAGATGAGATGCAAAATATGATGAGCGAAATTGAGGTGGAGTATATTGAGATAGTAGATAGAGAGTTTAGACCTATAAATAGGGTCGAGCTTCAAAACAGTATTATTCTTGTTGCAGCTCGGGTCGGAAAGACACGGCTTATAGATAATATCTGGATATAACTCTCTACTTCAGGCTCGGGTCAGGCTTTAGCTCTCCTTGCTCTATCAATATATCGACTACATTTTTAAAAACAGGCACTGCGGACATCGAGGCGAAGTAGTGGTATCTCTTTTTTGGCTCTCGTATGAGAACTCCTATTGTGTAGCGGTGCTTCTTGTCGTTGGCAAAACCTATGAAGGTGCTGTTGTAGAGCCTTGCGTAGCCCCCTTTTTTAGCAGCTATATGAGCCGTTCCGGTTTTGCCGCCTACTCTTATGCCGGGGGTTTTCGCTTTCGTGCCTGTACCCTTTTTCACCACCTTTTCAAGTATACTCATCATTTTAGCCGCCGTAGCTTGGGGGATTACCAGTTTTGGTTCGCTGTTTTGTGTTACAGGGTAGCTCTTTCCCAGCGGATCGATGATTTCTGAGACTATCTTTGGCTCTACAAGCCTGCCTCTATTGTTGAAGACATTGTAGGCTCTAACAAGCTGCATAAGTGTGGCTCTCATACCGTAGCCGTAGGCTACAGTCGCTTTGTAAATTTCGCTTCTCATCTTCGATACGTGAGGCATGACTCCTACATGTTCGTAAGGGAGGTCTATGCCGCTTTTTTGCAAGAAACCGAAATCTCTGAACCCTTCCGTGAAATCGACCGCATCGAGTCTCTGTGCGAGCTGGGCTATGCCGATGTTAGAAGAGTAGACAATGACATTTTCAGCGCTCATCCACTCCTCTTTATGTTCGTCGGTTATCACTTTTCGCCCCAGTTTGTAGTGGCCGCCGTATGTGCGGACTATATCGAAAGGGTTCACCTTCTTCTCTTTAAGAAGGAGAGCGAAAGTTATCGGTTTTATGACCGAGCCAGGTTCGTAGGTGTACTCGATGGCGCTTGCGTTTAGCGAATCGTAATCTCTTCTTCTAATGTTGGCCGGGTCGTAGCGATTTGAAGTGGCCAAAGATACAATTTTTCCGGTTTCAGCCTCCATTACGCAGACAAGCACCTCTTTGGCATCAAGCTCCTCTTTGGCACGATCGAGCATCGCTTCTATAGCTTTTTGAAGGCCAATAGGGATGTTCAGTTTCAGGCTCATACCGTCTATAGCGGGCTTAACGAAACTCTCTGTGTTTAGAATTATCGTGTTGCCTATATCTCTTTCGCCTTTTACAATACCGTTTTGCAAAGGAGCGAGCTCTTTGGCGTAGTATTTTCCAAGACCCTTGACCCCCTCTGGAAGGGTGAAGCCTTCATCTTCTCTCTTTCTAATGAAACCGACGACCGGCGTTAGAATATCTTTGTATGAGAATATCCTCGATTCACCGCTCTCCGTAAGGCTTAGGCCATACTTTATGATGCGCCCGTTTCTATCTTTGTATGGAATGAATACCTTGAGCAGTCTCAGTTTTCTTGCCAACTCTTTGAGATATTTGGCTCTATTTGCGTCTATCGAGTATGAGAGGACCACATTCCCTTTGACTTTTAGCCTCTTTTTTACCTCTTTTTCCGGTATACCGCTATAGATACTGAAGAGCTTAATAAAGAGCTCTCTTTTATCGGGGTCTATGTTTCGGGTATTTACCATCGCTTTGTAGAGCTTTTGGCTAAATACGAGCCTGAATCCGTCTCTGCTCACTATCTCTCCGTGCAGAGCCCTGTTGGTTTCGCTTATGACGAGCCTTGGTATATCTCTTTTTGCAAGGGCGGTATGGATGATGGAGCCGAGAAAAGAGAGA
>JAKIUX010000181.1 GCA_021647345.1 Hydrogenimonas sp. | reverse complement strand
ATCTTTTCTTGACCCCTCTTCCTCCTCTTTCCAGTGATATAAAAAAGTGTTGACTCTTAGACGCCCATAAAAACTCCCTTTAGCAAAGAGTTCCCACAAGGTGCCGGCAACAGGCCGTTCGTTTTCGAAACTGACTCTTCTATCCCCGCTTAAATGAAATTTTGGAGAATAGGCATAAAGAGAACTCGAAAAAAGAGCTGCCGAAACTACAATGGCAGCGGTTTTGGCCACTCTCAAACTATCTCCTTCCCTTGACAAATATTTTCGTTATATACAAAAATACATAACGCTATTTTAATCACTCTAAACATAACGCGAGCTTAACTCTATAAAAGATCCTAGTCGAACCCTATGAAAAATTATAAATCGACTGAAAGCTTTGTAATTAAATGGGCGCAAGCGTAGCTTCCATATCTTAAAACTCTTCTGCGAACAACATCTGCAGCGTAATAGTCAGAGTTTCAGCGAAATTCCGTAATACCATAGTAAAGCCGTTTGAGCAGAAGGGTTTTTCCGTAAGACTTAATTGCTATTAAAGCAGTACTACCTTGCAAGGATTATATCGGCAGGATCGACAACGGCGTAAAGCTCTTTTCCTTCAAAAAGGCCTAGCCGACTCGCCTCAGCAGAGTCGACAACAGCCACGACCTCGTTCTCTCCGACAGACAAGATTGCCTCTAAAAAGTCTACATCATCTTCCAGACTCTTCACAACCACTTTTAAGATGTTTAGACCGCACTCTTGGGGCGTTTTTAGATAAATCTTGACCCAACTGCTCTTTACAAGGGCAAAGAGCTCCATATCGGGGGTTACGTCCATCGCTTCGGCACTCTTTTTGGTTACGAGCGCCCGAAGCTCAATACCGCCCCCTATATCTATCTTCACTTCGCACTCTACCCCTCTGAAATCTGCAGAGACAACCCTTCCTCTATACTGGTTTCGAGCACTTGTCTGAAGCGTGAGTCGCCGTTCGACGGCGTTTAGACGCTCAAGCTCGCCTCCGCTCTCTCCAAGCAGAGAAAATAGCCTCTCCTGGAGTCTGGTGATCTTTTTGAAAATCTCTATATACTCCCGCCCTTTAGGGGTCAGACGAGTACCGCCCCCGCCTCTGCCGCCTGTCGCTCTCTCAACTATAGGCTCGCTGCTGAGCGAATTCATCTCGTTGACAGCATCCCACGCCGCCTTGTAGCTCATCTTCATAGCTTTGGCCGCTTTAGAGATAGAGCCTGTACGTTCGATCTGCTCCAGAAGCTCTATGCGCCCTTTACCGAAAAAGGCGCTGCCGTCACTTTCAAACCAGATACTGCTTTTTATCTTCATAGAGGTATTATAGCGGAGCTTATATCAGTTTTTATAGGCTGAGGTTAATTGAAAAGAAGTTTCACTTAGGCTTTGGCATCTGCAGCGGCACCACAAATGCCAAGCCTTGAGTATCTTAAAAAGAGTATACTATGCCCGCAGTTGTCGTAGTATCTGTCTTCTTCTTGCCGGCAGGGGGAAGATTATCATATTTCATCTGAAAACCCATTCTGAAAGAGAGCTGATCGACTATAAGCATCTTCAATCCAAGATCGAGAACGGTTTCGTAATCTTTCATACTCTCAACATTGTCGAGTATGCTCCAAACAGCCGTAAACTGGTTAGTTTTGCTAAAGTTGTAGATGTAGTTCAAGCCCCCTTTTGCGTAGTAGAAGTTGTCGTGCGGCTGGGTTGTATAGTTGCTTCTTCTATATTGCAGACCCGCTTTGCCTTTAAGAGACTGCTTTGCATCTTCAAATAAATTGTACCCAAGACCGGCGCCAAGGTTGTATTGCTGATTATACCCTTCAAATGTGTTTCTAATGGCCGAAGCTTCACCGTAGAGAAAGAGATCTTTGTTCACATAGCGGTTTACACTGTAGAAGAGTCTATATCGTTCATCCGACTTCACCCCGCTCTTTTCACCATATAGAATGTCGGCTTTTACATGCATATCGGTCGCAGCATCGTACTGATAATCGTTCTTATAGGCCGCATTTAGCGACTGGCTCTTTGAGTTCCCTGTAGAGCCAATATACCCAAGCTCAATACTCTGCTTCAGTGTACCAACCGGGTCAGCTGCCCAAAGAGCAGACCCAACCAATCCCAACATAGCAACTTTTTTTATCATTGCCTCTCCTTTTCCATCATTTACGCCCGTATACTACCAAAATCTATGTGAATCTATTGTGAAACCAACAATGCAAGCTAGGGTCAGGGCTTGAATTTTGCATTTTTTTGCGAGTTAGAATACCTGAAAAACGGTATTCATGTAGAGCTCTTCACCGTATGGTAAAATTCGTAAAAATATAATAGGACGGTTATGCAAAAAAAACTACATATCGTATCTCTTGGCTGCACAAAAAACCTTGTAGATACAGAAGTTATGCTCGGACGCTTAAAAAACTATGAGATGACAGATGCTCCAGACGATGCGGATCTTATCATTGTAAATACATGCGGCTTCATAGAGGCGGCTAAAGAGGAGAGCATACAGACGGTTTTAAGCCTAAATGAAGCGCGTAAAAGCGACTCTTTGCTCGTAATGGCCGGATGTCTTAGCGAGCGCTACAAAGAGGAGCTTAAAAAGGAGATGCCGGAAGTCGACATTTTTACCGGCGTAGGAGACTACGACAAGATAGATGAACTTATCGCATCGAAGCAGAGCCGCTTCACTCCTCACGTCTTCTTGAGCGACAACCAGGAGCGCGTTATTACCGGCTCTGCATCGCACGCCTACATAAAGCTGGCCGAAGGCTGTAACCAGACATGCAGCTTCTGCGCAATTCCAAGCTTCAAAGGCAAGCTCCACTCAAGAACTCTCGAAAGTGTCGTAAAAGAGGTAGAGAGACTCGTTTCACAAGGCTTTTACGACTTTAGTTTCATCTCTCAAGATTCGAGCAGCTATCTAAGAGACCTTGGAGTAGGCGACGGCCTCATCAAGCTCATCGAGTCGATAGAGAAGATAGAGGGTGTAAATAGCGCGAGAATACTCTACCTCTACCCCAGTACTACCTCGATGGCTCTTATTGAAAAGATAGCCTCTTCCAAAATCTTTCAAAACTACTTCGATATGCCTATTCAGCATATAGACCCGGAGATTTTGAAGAGGATGAAAAGGGGAATAGGAAGCGAAAAGATAAAAGAGCTGCTTGGCGCTATGAGAAGCATCCCCGGCAGTTTTGTAAGAACAAGCGTCATTACGGGCTTCCCGACAGAGAGCGAGGAGGAGTTCGAGAGATTGTGCGAATATTTAGACAGTTTCGGTTTCGATCGAGTCAATATTTTCGAATACTCAGACGAAGAGGGTACAGACGCCTACGAACTGAAGCCTAAAATAGACCCAAAAACGATTGCGAAGCGCGCCGACAAGTTGGCCGAGATAGTTGAAAAGCGTAACCAAGAGTCG
>JAKIUX010000001.1 GCA_021647345.1 Hydrogenimonas sp. | reverse complement strand
CAAATTCCGCTGGGACGGCAAGAGGTGGATACTGACAAGATAGCCGATCTTGCAAAGAGTATACGCTTCAAGCAAGCCGGCAGACCGTACACCCGGCACAAAAACCATACATATCCCCCACCACTTTTAAAATAGCAAGTCTGCAGAAATGAAAGTTTAAATTTTCTCTTAAGAATCTTCAAGTTGTCGAATCTACAACCTCGGGGGTTTTGGCTCTCGGGCGAAACCAGAAAATGCACTGAATGGTTGCAATTTTTGTATCATAATTTACGCTTTGCTACGCTTTCTTCTGCTTCTGCATTCTTTTTCTAACGTGCGGGTCGAGATAGCGCTTGCGGAGTCTGATGCTTTCGGGTGTTACCTCAACCAGTTCGTCATCCTCTATCCACTCCATCGCCCTCTCTAAGTTCATATCTCTTGGAGGAACAAGAACAATAGCGTCATCTGCGCCAGAAGAGCGGACGTTAGAGAGTTTCTTGCCCTTTATGGGGTTAACGTCCAAGTCGTTGGGGCGGGAGTGCTCGCCTATAATCATTCCAACATAGACTTCCGTTTGGGGCTTAATAAAGAGGATGCCGCGCTCTTGAAGATTAAAGAGAGAGTACCCAAGCGCTTTGCCGTTTTCCATAGATATAAGCGCACCGTTTGCGCGATGCTCGACACTTCCCACGAAGGCGCGATACTCCAAAAAAGAGTGGTTCATTACACCCTCTCCTTTAGTATCTGTAAGAAACTGCGTCCTAAAACCTATAAGCCCTCTTGCCGGAATCTCGAACTCGATTCTTGTGGTGCCGTCAGGCATAGGGCTCATAGAGGTCATCTCCGCTTTACGGCGCCCAAGCTTCTCTATAACGGCTCCGCTAAACTCTTCGGGAACATCTATGACCAGATGCTCATAAGGCTCAAGTCTTACGCCGCTCTCCTCTTTTATGACAACCTCCGGACGGGATATAAGAAACTCAAACCCTTCACGCCGCATATTTTCAGCCAGGATGGAGATCTGAAGCTCACCGCGGCCCGACACCTTGAAGCTTCCTTCTCCAAGCTGCTCTAAGCGCATCGCTATATTTGTCTCCATCTCTTTTTCAAGACGCTCTTTAAGCTTGTTGGCTGTGACAAACTTGCCCTCTCTGCCGGCAAAGGGCCCGTCATTGACGCTAAAGATGACCGAAAGCGTAGGCTCTTCAATATGGAGCGGATCAAGAGGCTGCGGATCGTTCTGGTCGGTTATCGTATCTCCCACATCTATCTCGTTGAAGCCGGCTATCGCAACTATATCGCCCGCTTCAGCCTCATCTATCTCTATTCGTTCCAAGCCTATGAACCCTATGAGCTTGCTTATGCGCCCTTTTTTCATCTCGCCGTCGCTCTTCGCAAGAAGCACCTGCTCTCCCGCCTTTATGCGTCCGTTAAATATACGCGCTACACCTATACGGCCGACATAGTTGTCGTAATCGAGTGTAAACACCTGTGTTTGAAGGGTATTTTCCGCACTTCCTTCCGGTGCCGGAACATATTCGAGTATCGCCTCAAAAAGCGGCTTTAGGTCAATATTTTCATCATCCATACTCCACTTGGCGTAACCATCGCGAGCAGCCGCGTATAGAACGGGGAAGTCGAGCTGAGTCTCGTCGGCTTCAAGGGCTACTAAGAGGTCGAAAACCTCATCAACCACTCTTTCAGGTTCCGCTGCCGGCTTGTCTATCTTGTTTACGACCACAATGGGGCGAAGCCCGAGAGAGATAGCCTTTTTGAGTACAAACTTAGTTTGGGGCATAACACCTTCTTGGGCATCCACAAGCAGCAAAACCCCGTCAACCATCTTAAGTACCCGCTCAACCTCTCCGCCGAAATCGGCGTGACCGGGTGTGTCGATAATATTTATCTTGAAGTCGTTGTAGCGGATGGCGGTATTTTTCGAAAGTATCGTAATACCCCTTTCGCGCTCTATGTCGTTACTATCCATAACCCTCTCTGCCACCTCTTTGTGCGCTTCGAAGGTTCCAGACTGCTGAAGCAGCCCGTCTACGAGTGTCGTCTTGCCGTGGTCGACGTGGGCGATTACGGCTATATTTCTGATATTCTGCATAGGTTTAAAATCCTGTAGTGTAGATAGATGTAGGAGAATCCTAAATTTTGCGCCATTATATCTAAAATTTCTTCAATTTAGGCGCTATGCAAAAGGCTCTGATAAAAAGCATAATATAGAATATATGGAACGATAGTTGCTTGCAGACTTGTTACATAACTATTAAGAAGAAGGTGCGATATGGCTTCATTGGTGCTGACACCCCTTATGTCCATGCTTAAAGATATCGATATCGAAGCAGATAAAAAGACTCTTTCGACCGATACAAAAGGTGATCTTTTTAAGGAGCTTATGCAATCAATCCTTCAAAACGAAACTGACCCAAAAGAGCTTGAGTCAATATTGAAAAAAGCTAAAGATATACCGACAGAAGATGGCAAAGAGCTGCAAAATAGCATAAAGGGCGAAGTTCGATTGGCCATTTGAGATCTATTGCAAAAGAGCAGCAAAAAGACTAAACAAAATGATACAAAAAGCGCCAAGGCTCTTATAGTTGCAAACGAAGAGCCTCCCTTAGCCATTTTGGAAGCAAAGAGTGAGCCAACAATAGCCTCTTTTGAGACATTAGGCACCAAAGGGTCGACAAAAAATGACAATGCTCTTCTGTTTGCACGCCACTCCTCTCAGCTTAAAATAGAAAATGATGCGATAGAGGCTAAAGCAATAAACCATATCAAGGAGTCAACTTCTCTAAAAGAGCTTATTGACAACGCACAAAACAGCGGCCTTCGAGTTACACAACTAAAGGTTACTACTACTGAGCAAAAGAGCCCTCAAAGCGGCACCTTGACTCAAGCAACAGAGTTGCTAAAACAGATTGAGCGAATCTCGATAAAAGCGGCCGAAACCATAGAGAGGTCGCGTAAAACAGAGGCAGCCAAGACAATAGAGCCAAAACAGACAAGCAAGATACCGACGCTTCAAACCCTCCTGAGCCAATCCGATGTAGGCAGTAGAGAGAGCACAAAGGCTGAAAGTCTAAAAGCTGAGAGCAAAGAGACCCGTTTTATCGCAAAAGAGAACAGGGACGATATTTTTAAAAGCATCCATACGCAATCAAAAGAGTTAATACGCTCTACGGCACATCAGGAGATTAAAGCAGCAAATAGTGAGACAAATATTGCCCAAATAGATACAAGTCTCTCTGAAAAAGAGGGCATAGAGATGCTTAATCAAAACATAAAAACTTTTGATAGCAGTGAACAGCTAAACAGAAAGATAGTTGACGCTAAAGCGACTCTTCGCCACTTCGCACAGACACTCCAAGAGCAGGTAGAGAACTACAAGCCGCCATTTACCAGAATGCAGATCTCTCTTGATCCGAAAGAGCTTGGCAGTGTCGAAGTAACAATGGTAAGCAGAGGCAGCAACCTTCATATTCAGGTTCACTCCAACCCAACTGCTATAGGAGTTATGGCAACCCATGGAAACGAGCTTAGAAACCAGCTTGTCTCTATGGGCTTTACCGACGTGCAGATGCAGTTTAATATGAACCAGCAGCAGCAACAGCATAACCAGAGGCAACAGCAAAATTTCGAAAACAGTTACAGCGATAGCGATGAGCCGCTTGAGTTTTACGAATCGCTGGAGCTGACACTTCCAAAATATGTATAAGGAGATTTTATGGACGTAACTACTACTTACGGCACAACGCCTACTGCTACAGAAACGACAGATACCGTCTACAACCCTGACGGGGTTTTAGGAAAAGATGATTTTCTTCAGCTCCTTATAACCGAGCTAAAGTATCAAGATCCGACCGATCCGATGGATTCTGACAAAATTTTAACACAAACCTCCCAGTTAGCAACTCTAGAGGCTCAAACTAATACCAACGAGACTATGGAGAGGATCTCGGAAACATTTAAAAGCTACTCACAGTTTAATACAATCGGGGCTATAGGAAATCTAGCCGACCTTGGAAACAGTGACATAAGGTTAGATGAGACAGGTAGTGTATATTTTGATCTATATCTCCCAAGCGATGCAGCCAGCGGTATACTGCAAATTACCGACTCATCAGGAAATGTTGTAAAAACTGTCGGCATTGAAGACCTTTCAGCCGGAGTCCAATCTTTTGAGTGGGACGGCACGGACGATAACGGTGAAAAAGCTGAAGCGGGGGTATATCAGGTAAGCATGTCATATACCACGCCCGAAGGAGAGGAGCAGTATACAAGAGTCGGAGTCTACCCGATAGAGTCGATAAGATTTGAAGATGGAGAGGCTCTTTTGAAGCTTGGATCAAGCTATGTGCCGATGACTCAAGTTAAAGAGGTATACGGAGAGTAGCATGAATGTAGCGTTTTATAATGGGGTTTCCGGCACAAAAACCCACCAAAACGGCATAGATATCTGGGGTTACAATATAGCCAATGTCAACACAACCGGCTTTAAATCAAATACCCCTGAGTTTAGCTCAATTTTTGCCTCTACATTATCAGAGACATCCTCCGCTGCTGTAAGCAGCCAGGTAGGGTATGGATCGAAGCTCTCATCAACTGCCATCGACTTAAGCCAAGGAACATTGCAGCAAAGCGATAATCCTTTGGACTTGGCCATTCAAGGAGACGGATGGTTTGGCATAAGTGGAATTAACAACAAGCAGCTGTTTACAAGAAATGGCACATTCGGCACTAACGCTGAAGGCTATATTGTAGATGGCAACGGCAACTATCTTCTTGGAACGAGCGCAAATAATATTATATTTGGAGCCGATCCCGAAGATCCGGCAAAAAGCATTGCAATATTAAGCGATCAAGTTGATACGGTAGAGCTAACCTCGCCTGACGCTCAAGGGCGGCTTCAACTGCCAGAAAGAATGTACTACCCCCCTGAAGCTTCAACCAAAGTAGAGTTTAAAGCAAACCTTCCTGTGGACTACCTGCCCGGACAGCAGTTTAACACTAAAGCAGGCTTAATAGCCCCAGACGGCACTAAGCACACCCTTACAGTTGAGTATATAAAAAGTGCTCAGCAACCGCAACTTGGCAGCGCATGGGAGTATCGAGCATATATAGATGATGAAACAGCTCCTTATTCGGAAGTAACCGGCAGGCTTGAGTTTGACGAAAATGGAGGCTTAAGAACCATTCCGGCGCAGTTTACTATAGATAATTACGGCGGCGCAGTCGAGGTAACACTAGGCACCTCAGCATATGATGGACTCGTCTCAATTGCCGGAGCCGAAATAGCCACTACATCTAACGCCGACGGATTTCCGGAAGGGTATTTAAGCGGGTATCGTATAGATCAAGAGGCCAACATAATCGCATCATTTGACAACGGCCGCACCAGCGCTATAGGAAAAGTGGCAGTCTTTCACTTTCAAAACGATCAAGGGCTTGAAAAGGCCGGTGCAAATACATATATAGAGTCATCAAACAGTGGAAAACCTACATTTTTCACTGATGAGAACGGAAAAACCGTACTTGGTGCTCAAGTTATAAATAATGCGTTGGAAAATAGCAATGTAAGCTTAGCTACGGCTCTAACTGAGCTTATTGTGATGCAAAAAGCTTTCGACGCAAGCGCTAAAAGCATAACCACTTCAGACCAGATGATTCAAAAAGCGATAAATATGAAGAAGTAGGAATAGAATTTGCTTGTAATTCTAAACGATAAATAGAGTAAAAATCATTTTCAAAGGATAGAGCGATGATGAGATCACTATGGGCCGGCGTATCCGGACTTCAGTCCCACCAGGTTGCTATGGATGTAGAGGGAAACAACATTGCAAATGTCAACACAACCGGCTTTAAATACTCAAGAGCCAATTTTGCCGATCTTTTAAGCCAGACCAGCAAAATCGCCACCGCACCGCAGGGAGGACTTGGAGGAAAGAACCCGATGCAGATAGGGCTTGGAACATCTATCCAGAATGTCAGTCACATATTCAGTCAGGGTTCTGTACAAAATACAGACAAAAATACCGATGTGGCAATTCAGGGCGACGGCTTCTTCATCGTCAGCGGTGACGGCGGAAAGACCCAGAAGTTCACCCGCGCGGGAGACTTCAAGTTCGATGCAAGCGGAAACTTTGTAGACAACAACGGCTATATAGTTCAAGGATGGGTACGCGACCCCGACACAAACCAGATAGACTCGACCGCTCCCATTCAAGATATAAATATCCCGCCAGGGCTCACGACACCGGCAAACGCCACCACTTTCATACAGCTGAAAGCGAACCTGAATTCTGGAAACCAGATAGTTAACAAAGCGCCCACATACTCATCTGCCGATATTGCGGCAGGAAAAAACCCAGACGACTTTGGCGTTCTCTTTACCGGCAACGGTGAAGCCTTTAACCTGCAACCGCCTGTAGGCGGTGTCGGAGGCCAAGGAGTTCAGGTCTCTTTCGATAATGGAGCCACAACAGTACTTTTTAGATATACCAACGACCCTGCTGCCGTTACTACACCAACCAATACCGCCGACGGAAGCACTAACTACTTCAGAACCACCGAGGATCTAAGAAGGCAACTTGAAGATCTTGCCCAAGTGCAGTCTCCAAATGCCCAAATGATAATAAATGACCAAGGAAAGTTTGAGCTAAGCAATGCCGGAGCCGGAGGCAACGACCTAACTATCTCGGTAGAGAGCATAGTCGATGCCAACACTCAAGAGAACCCTCTTTTTACTCAAGCTATCGGATCTCTTGCCGGACTGCTCCCTGCCGACACTACAAGTGTCAAGCTCTCTCAGCCGATAGAGGCGGCGGTACACTCTTCAAGTATAGATATTTTCGACTCTCTCGGAACGAAACATACCGTTAGGTTTGATTTCAGAAAGACAGGCTTTACAGCCACAGGAGGCACATCTTGGACATACACAGTTTCTGTACCGCAGCCTGGAACAATAGCAGGAGCTATAGCTCCCAATGAGAATATTCTCGAAGGAGGGGTCATAGATTTCAACTCAGACGGATCGTTAGCGCAATACAACCCGCCCGGAATCACATATACCGCCAACAACGGCTCGGCTCCAAACCAGCAGATAGACTTCAAGTTTGGAACAATCAACGGTTTTGACGGCATAACAAGCTATGACTCCGAGTCATCTACTGCCGGTATAAGCCAAGACGGTTTTCCGGGCGGAGATCTTGTTGGAATAAGGATCGATCAAAGCGGTACCCTCATAGGCTCATTCAGCAACGGCCGCTCCTTCGGGCTTGCCCAGATAGCTATGGCAAAGTTCGCCAACAATGAAGGTCTTATGAGCGACGGCGGAAACATTTTCATTCAGTCGGCTAACTCCGGCGACCCCATAATCGGAAAGGCTAATTCCGGCGGGCGAGGCTTCATAAACTCCTCATCTTTGGAGATGTCAAACGTAGACCTTAGCCGCTCCCTTACTCAGCTTATAGTCGTTCAGCGTGGCTATCAAGCCAACTCTAAAACGATAACTACATCAGACCAGATGCTGCAAACTCTCCTGCAGCTTAAGCAGTAAAAATTAGAGTCCATATATCTCCCGGTACCTCATAAGAGCGTACCGGTCGCTCATGCCGGCTATGAAGTCGGCAGCAACGCGCTCTATCTTTTCGCTTTCTAACCGCTCTTTGTACTCTGCCGGAAGCAGATCTGAATCTTCGTTGAAAGCGGCGTAGAGTCTCCTTATGCACTCTTTGCCCGCATGCATCTTGCTAACTATCCTCTCATGCCTGTAGAGCTTTTTAAAGAGTATCTTCTTAAGAGCTTTTATGTCGGTTGCAAGCTTATTTTTAAAACCTATAGGTGTCGGCTCGTTAGCCGGTACGGTTTTACAAAGTATCTTCTTGCTTTTTGGAATATTTGGCCTGCTTGAGGAGATTAGCTCGGTAACCAAGTGACTAATAAGCATCCCGACAAATCGATATCTATGAAGTTTTGTACCTCTTTTTAGCCCCTCCTCCCTTACTCTTTGCTCAATATGCGAGGCAAGAGGATTTTCGAGAATATCGTCAAAAGTTATGAGGCCGTACTGTATCCCGTCGTCTATATCGTGACTAATGTAGGCTATTTCGTCGGCGTGATCGACTATCATAGCCTCCAAGGATGGGTGAAACTCTAAGCCAAATATCTCCTCGTACCACTCTGCGAGAAATGGCTTTCTGTATGGGTAGGAGTGCTTGAGTATCCCTTCGAGTGTCGCGAAAGTGAGATTAAGTCCATCAAAAGGGGCGTACCTCTTTTCAAGTTTGGTAACGACTCTGAATGATTGAAAGTTGTGGTCGAAACCGTTGCCGCTGCCGCTCTCTTTGAGGCAAAGATCAAGTGTATCGCCGCCTACATGACCAAACGGGGTGTGGCCAAGGTCATGAGCCAAGGCAATCGTCTCCGCTAAAGCTTCGGAGCACCCTAAAGCATTTGCAATAGCCCTGGCTATTTGGCTAACCTCCAGAGAGTGGGTTAGGCGCGTTCTGAAGTAGTCGCCTTCATGGTTTATGAAAACCTGCGTTTTATACTCAAGCCTTCTAAAACTGCTTGTATGTATAACCCTGTCTCTATCTCTGGCAAAAGGGTCTCTGAAGTCGTCAATAGCGGGGTGAAATCTGTCGGTACACTTCATAAAAAACCTTATCGCTCTTAAGTTTATTTTGATTATAATATCTAAACTATACTTTCAAAAAGGGGCTCCCTATGAAGATTACTCTGCTGCACCATACACCTTTGGATGTTTGCGCGCATGCAATACGTACATGCTGGCAGAGCTTCGACAAAAGTGACGGAGGGGGCGAAAAAGATAGAGAGCTCATAGACAGAGTAGGCAATAAGTTCAAACACTCAAGCACCCTTGAACATCTTGTATATACCTTTTACATACAAGGAATAAGCAGAGCGGTTTTGCAAGAACTCGCACGCCACCGCATGGCCTCTTTGAGCGTAAAAAGTACCAGGTATACTCTTAAAGAGCTAAAAGAGGAAGCCCCTTTTGATGCTGAAGATATTAAAAGAGCCAAAAAGTATATAGTAATGACCGACAGCGCACTCGTAAACGAGATGAGCATTAAGGCCCTGGAGAATTTACGGCAGCTTCTTGCAGCCGGTATATCAAACGATAAAGCAAAATACGCTCTACCAGAATGCTACAAAACCGAACTCACCTGGACAATCAACGCAAGAAGCCTTCAAAACTTTCTTCTCTTAAGGAGCGACAAAGCGGCTCTTTGGGAAATTAGAGATCTAGCCCATGCTATATATGATGCTCTACCTGATGAACATAAGTATCTATTTTCGATAGCACAGTAATTAAAATAGGAGAGTCTATGCAAAGCGACACAAGATCAACTGCAAAAGAGAGAAAAAGAGAGGCTATTATTCGCGAAGCGCTAGAGCAGTTTTCAAAAAGAGGGTACTACTCTACAACCATTCCAGATATTGCTTCCGCTTTAGATATGAGTGTCGGCAACCTTTACAACTATTTTCAATCCAAAGAGATATTGGCCAGAGAGATTTTAAGGTATATTTCAAGATATCTTGGAAACAGAATAAAAGAGATAAATGAGAGCGAAGAGACTACCAAAGAGAAGCTCTTTAAAATTGTAGATATATACTTCAAAACCGCCTCAAAAGAGCCTGAGATGATCGACTACTTTCTAAGAGTATATCTCTCCAACAGAGAGGTTTTTCAAGAGGAGTGCAAAGGAATGACCTGCGTTACGGAGTTTGTAGCGGAGATCATGATTTTCTTTGAAAACGGCGTAGCAAGAGGAGACCTAAAGAATCAGGAGTTTTTTAGTGCCTTTGGTCTCTTTATGGGCTACTTGGGAGGAATGGCGTTTCTTAACGGCGAAGAGATTCTTCCTAAAGAGTTGCAAGAGTTCTCAAAAGATGTCTCTGAAAATATCTATAACGCTTTAAAAATATGATGGCAATCATAAACTTATGGTAGAAAAGTTGCAACAAAACAGGATATTATGGCTCTCATCACTTACTTGCAACGGGAACTCTCACTCTCTTTTAAATCATCCAAATTTGGACCTATTGTTGCAAAATATTCAATTTCTATATCACCCTCTTCTGCCTTCCAGATATAGACTAAAAGAGGTGATACAAAATAGCTACGAATGCGAAATTTTAGTTATAGAAGGGAGCATTGACCCAACTTTGAAGATAAATGGGGTCAAAATGATTGATGTTATAACAAGATACTCCTCTATAGCTGAAGTTGTTATTACAGCAGGAACATGCTCTACATTTGGAGGTATATTTTCCCGTTCAAACGAAAAAGCAAGCGGCCTCCATTTTAGAGAGGAAAAGCGCACTGAAGATTTCAAAAATATATGGCAAAAAAGCATAAGTCTTCCGGGCTGTCCGGTTCACCCAGATTTGATATTTAAAACTATTCAGATGATACTCAAAGGGCTCTATATAGATCTTGACGAATGCAGGCGTCCTAAAATTTTTTATGGATGGACCGTGCATGACGGCTGCAATAGGAACGAATATTATGAATACAAAATAGGGCATCACCGCTTTGGCGAAATGGAGGGGTGTATGTTTATAGATCACGGCTGCAGAGCTCCATTTACAAGAGGAAGCTGCAACAAAATTCTTTGGAACGGTATAAACTCAAAGACAAGAGCCGGCCAACCATGCTCAGGATGCACTGAACCGGATTTTCCTGCTTTTAATCTATGGGAGACAAAAAAACATATGGGTATTCCGGCTCATGCGCCTCTTGGAGTCCCAAAAAGGGCCTATATAAGTATTGCCGGTGTTGCCAAAGCGTTCAAGATTGAAAGATTTGAAAAGAGGATTTTAAAAAAAGGTTCAGCAGTTGAAAAAAAGCATTGAGCTTATAGAGAAGATAGAAGGAGAGGCTGAGCTTCACTGCGCGTATGGCACAGATGGAAGAGTTGTTGACGCCCAGATTCAATTCACAAGCGCAAGAAATATAGAGAAGATTCTTCAAGGAAGAGACCCTAAAGATGCTCTTATAATCAATCCGAGGGTTTGCGGAATTTGCAATCATGCACACCTTATAGCAACCGTAAGAGCCTTAGAAGCTTGCTATAAATCGGTGAAAATTTCGCAAAAATCTCAAATTTGCAGAGAGGTTACCCTCTCTTTAGAGCTTATACAGAGCCATTTTAAATGGTTCTATTTAACCATAATGCCTCTGCTTGGCTTCAAGCCCGCTATAGAAAAAGCGCTTAAACCTTCACGAATAGCAGCCGAAGCTATAGCAGCCTTTGCAGGACAATACCCGCACAACTCTTACGCAATTGCAGGAGGCATAGTCTCAGATATTACGCCTATTGAGCTAATTAACGCCAAAGAGCGTATTGAAGCCCTCAAAAAACTCTTTAAAGAGAGCTTAATAGATGCTGATCCAGCTCTTTTTAAAGAGTGCGACAAAATAGAGACGATGCTCAAACATAGAGGGGATATGCCGCTTGCTATGGCTAAAATCATAGAAAACGGCTGGCAGATGATGGGAAAAAGCGAAGATAGGTTCATCGTTTTTGCCGAAGGAGCTTTTAAAAAAGGTAAATCTATCGGCACGAGAGTATCAACCAATATTTCAACCGGCCATATAAAAGAGGAGAGCATCAAAAGATCGCTGGCAAAAAGGGTCTTATATAAAGATAGAGGGTATGAAGTCGGCCCCCTTGCAAGAGCAATGCTGATGAAAACAGCTCTTATAAAGGAGTCGCACAGAAAATATGCCGATTCAATATTTAGCAGGATACTGGCTAGAGTTTGCGAAATTCCTCAGCTTATTATCTATATAGAGTCTCTTCTGCACAGATTAGATTTAAGCGAAGAGTCTTGGATAGACCCCGGAGAATTTCCAAAAAGAGCTGTAGGCGCAGGGGTTGTAGAGGCTGCACGCGGCTCCTTGGTGCATAAAGTGGAGATAGAAGAAGGAGTGATCAAAGAGTACAATATAATTACACCTACCCAGTGGAATCTAGGCTCTGGCGATATCGAAAAACCCGGCATTGCACAAAAAGCCTTAATAGGCCTAAAAAATAGCGATCCAATCGAACTGGTGCTAAAATCATTTGACGTCTGCAGCGTATGCACAACCCACTAGTCCGAAAACCATATAACAAATAAGCTTTTTTATAAAAATTTTAAAAATATAACCTTTTCTTAAGATTATAGTGCGTAAAATGATGTGAATGACTATTCACTCGGAGGTATTAATATGGACAGAAGAGATGCGCTTGCCAAAATGTTTGGCGCCAAGGGTGTAAGAGTAAACACAAATAGAGGCGATGAGTACTATGACTCTTTAAGAAAAAAGATTGAAAAAAGGCTTTCAGAGCTACGCAATAGCCCAGCGGCTTCAAAAGTAGATATAGAAAAGGTTTTGGACGCAGAAGGGCTAAGCAGAAGAGACTTTATGAAGTGGGCAAGCGCTACCTGCGCAATGCTGATGCTGCCGGCCTCTTTTACCCCTCTTGTTGCCGAAGCGGCAGAGCTTATAAACAGAGTACCTATAGTCTGGCTTGAGCTTCAAGATTGCGCCGGCAATACAGAGGCCATACTCAGATCTGACTCTCCGACAATAGATGAGCTTATACTTGAAACGATAAACTTTGAGTTTAACGAAACACTTATGGTTGCCGCCGGCCATCAGGCAGAAGAGCACCTCGATGAGGTTATAGAAAAATTTGCAGGAAACTTCATATGTGTTGTTGAAGGATCTATTCCGGTGGGTGCAGGAAAAGAGTGGTGCACAATAGGAGCTAAAGGCGAAACCTTCGAAGAGCATCTTCTTAGAGTAGCGCAAAATAGCGCCGCCGTTGTAGCGGTTGGTACTTGTGCAACATTTGGCGGAGTTCCCGCGGCCTCTCCCAATCCTACAGGCGCAGTTGGCGTTCAAGATATTATCAAAGGAAAGCCGATTATAAACATTCCGGCCTGCCCTGCAAACCCGGCAAACATAACCGGTACCATACTGCATTATGTTATGACCGGACAGGTACCGGAACTTGACTATCTAAATAGACCAAAATTTGCATTTGGATATAGAATTCACGACAATTGCGAAAGAAGAGCGCATTTTGATGCAGGTGAGTTTGTAGAGGAGTGGGGAGATGAAGGCGCAGAAAACAACTTCTGCCTATATAAAGTAGGATGCAAAGGTCCAATGACATTCAATAACTGCTCAATTGTAAGATACAACAGCGGAACCAACTGGCCAATAGGTGCCGGACACGGCTGCATAGGTTGCTCAGAGCCTGACTTCTGGGATAAATATGCATACGAAAGACCAATGGCAGACGCCAATATAAAAGCGCCTACCGGCGGCGTTGAAAAGACAGTGGATGAGTTTGGTTTAGGACTGCTTACAGCAGCAGGTATCGGTATAGCTATACATGCATTTGCAAGTGCGGCAGCAGGCAAGAAAGAGGAGGTATAAATGAGTAAGCATATCATAGTCGATCCAATCACTAGAATTGAAGGTCACTTAAGAATTGAAGCGGTAATAGATGAAAATAATGTAATAACGGACGCCTTTTCAAGCTCAACAATGTTTAGAGGCATTGAGACGATACTAAAGGGGCGTGATCCAAGAGATGCAGGTCTTCTTGCTATGCGAATCTGCGGAGTCTGTACAGGCACACACTACCAGCGCTCAATAGAGGCGGTAGAGCATGCGTTTGGAGTCAAGATACCAAAAAATGCAAGACTGGTCAGAAACTTAATGCAAGGAGCACTCTATCTGCATGACCATGTCGTTCACTTCTATCATCTGCACGGCCTTGACTGGATAGATATAACAAGTGCTCTTAAAGCAGACCCTGCCAAAGCCGCAAAAGAGGCATTCAAATGGACAGATACCCCTTATGGAGTAGGCGAGGGGGATCTAAGAAAGATTCAGCAGAGAGTGCAGAAGTTTGTTAAACAAGGAAGGCTTGGACTATTTGCTAACGCCTACTGGGGCAACAAGCATTATAAACTTACACCCGAACAGAATCTCATAGGAGTGGCTCATTATCTGCAAGCACTTGACATGCAAAGAGATATGTCAAAAATGATGGCAATATACGGCGGAAAAATGCCGCATCCGCAAAGCATAGTCGTTGGCGGCGTAACATGCGTTCAAGATATTATCAACCCTGCAAGAAATGCGCAGTTTAAATCTCTGCTCAACAAAGCAAGAGACTTTATCAAAAATGCCTACCTTGCTGATATTGCGATGGCGGGTACAGTTTATGCAGATGAAGCACTTGACGGAACGGGAGCGGGTCTTAAAAGCTTCCTCTCTTACGGCGGCTTCAGACTCGATGACAACGACTTCTATAAAGCAGCCCTGCTCTTTCCAAGCGGCGTAGTTCTAAATGGAGATTTAAGCAAAGTGATTCCTTTTGATCAATCAAAAGTCACTGAAGATGTCACACATGCATGGTATAATGCCAAGGGCCCTCAACATCCTTTCGACGGCACAACGGAACCAAATTACACCGGTCTTGAAAAAAGAGATGACGGGCTGGCTTATCTAAAAACAAATGAAAAATATAGCTGGATAAAAGCTCCTAACTATGATGATAACAGAGTAGAAGTAGGGCCTCTTGCAAGGATGGTAATAGGGGTAGCTGCAAAAGATGAGAGAATTACTAAATATGTAACAAACTTCCTTGAAAAACTTGGCGGACACCTTGGCCTTGGCAAAGCTGCACCGACGAGCGTACTCTTTTCCACGGTTGGAAGAACCGCTGCTAGAGCCATAGAGACAGAACTAATGGCAGACGTAATGATGGAGTGGATAGATGAACTTGCTTCAAATGTAGCAGCAGGTGATCACTCTACTTGGACAGAGTTTGATTTTGACGAGGTAAGCAAAGATGCACAAGGCTATGGCCTTGAAGAGGCCCCAAGAGGCGGACTTGGCCACTGGGTAAAGATTAAAGATGGAAAAATAGAAAACTATCAAGCGGTAGTCCCCTCCACATGGAACGCATCTCCAAGAGATGACAAAAACAGAATGGGTGCTTATGAAGCATCTTTGATAGGCACTAAAGTGGCTGATCCTCATCAACCTCTTGAGATTTTAAGAACCATTCACAGTTTTGACCCGTGTATCGCGTGCGCAGTTCATATTGTAGATACTAAGGGCAAAAAGCTTGGAGAGTTTAAAGTTAGCACAAGCTGTTCGATCTAAAGGAGTCTCCATGAAACAGGGATACAAAAAAGTTAAAAGAATGACCGTTTTTATGAGGCTTAATCACTGGGTAGTAGCTATCTGTATGGTTGCAGCAATCATTACGGGACTTTATATAGGACACCCGTATTACCAAACTCTTATAGCCGATCCGGCTGTAGACAAATACGTAATGGCTTGGAATAGGTGGATACACTTTATAGCAGCTATAATCTTTGATGTCAGTTCTATTGTTATAGCATATCTTTATTTCTTTAGCCGCTTTGAGAAGCCATACAAAAAACTGATACCAAATGCAAAGAATGTTAAAGAGTTCTTTGATGTGCTAATTAACCTTATTACTCTAAACAGAGTAAAAAGGTTCGACTCAAGCCATAGCGACAGTTTTAATACAGTCTTTTTCTTTATATTTCACCTAATGCTGCTATGGATGCTTCTAACCGGTCTTCAAATGTATGTACACGGCCTTGGTAGCGGACTTAGCAGTATTGGAGAGTGGTGGCCGGCAATGCTTCATCTTGCAACCGACTGGACAATTTGGGTAACAGGCGGAACATATATGGATGTAAGAATGTCTCACCATGAAACGATGTACTATATTATTGCTTGGATAATGTTTCATATATATTATCAGGTATGGAGAACTATATTCTGGCAAGAGGGCGATATTGCAATAGTCTTTGGCGGCTCTAAATATGTAAAAGAGAGCGAGAGCAAAGATTGAGCGAAAAAGTTAGCAATAGTATTGCTGTAGTCGGTGCCGGTACCGTAATTTATAAAGATGAAGGTATCGGCGTATATGCAGCGAGATTTCTAGAGAAAAACTATAACTTCAGCAAAGATATTACCATTGTTGACGGGGGAGTTCTAGGCTTTCAGCTTATGACCTACTATACCGACTACGAAAAGGTGATTATTCTTGATACCATAACAATGCAAGATGACGAGCCAGGAGCAATCTACAATCTTCCGGGCGAAGAGCTTCTTGGATTAGGGAGCTATAAACAGACTGCCCATGAAGTAGAGATAATTGAGATGCTTGAGATTGCAGCACTAAACGGCAATCTCAGCGATGTAAATATCATAGGAATTATTCCCGAAGATATCATTAGTGTAGATATCTCTTTAAGCGAAAAGATGATTAAATCATTTCCGGCATTCATAGAAGCCTCTTTGCAAGAGCTCAAAAGATCGGGAGTTGATTATTATAAAAAAGATAAGCAGACGCCTTTAGAGGATATCATTAGAGAGTACGCTAACCCGCAAAGCGAACTCAAACAGGTCATAGGCGGTTAATTGATAAGCTGCGCAACCCGCATAGTACCGCAAAATTAAAGCTTTGCAACACTATGCGCTTTCATAACCTTGCAAAAATATAACATTAGGAAGTTTGATGTCAATAGTTCAAAAAATAGAGTACAAAATAGATTATGATTATTTTGCCGGTTTCATTCAAAATCT
Source organism: Hydrogenimonas sp. (assembly GCA_021647345.1). Taxonomy (GTDB): domain Bacteria; phylum Campylobacterota; class Campylobacteria; order Campylobacterales; family Hydrogenimonadaceae; genus Hydrogenimonas. Next base: position 4,360 of record JAKIUX010000001.1, on the reverse strand, counting down.
AATTGATATGAGCGGCGTTAAAGGGTATGTCAGCCAAGAGAGCGACGCAAATATCAAGATAGTATTAAGCGAAGATGATGCACCGTCACTTGAGAGGTTTGCAAAGTTGACCCAGAAGTATCTACCAAACTCTATATTATTAGGAAAAGTTGAAACTTTACAGAGTGATGAACCTGTTAAAAATGAGAAGTTTATCTCCAAAAAGTACCCATTGGCACCATGCCCCATCTGTCTTGAAGAGATTACGGAACCATCAAGTGAAAGATATTTAGACGATACAATAGAGTGCAGACACTATAGCAATAAAGAGGCTTACTTAGATGATGACCAGACACTATTCTCACCTCACTATAATGAGAATGATACTATCTTAATAACCGATTCAAGAAAGGCCACTGATCTCTTTTTTCTAACTGAAGAGGAGATAAAAGCTCTCTTTAGCATAGAGAAACCGACACTCAAGGTTACAATAAAAGATGAAGAGCTAAAGAGTATCACTAAAAAGAGTTTTTTTAGAGTTAAAGCTCCATATAACATAAAGAGTGTATTAGCCGCACTTAGCGCAAAAGAGAGTGAAATCGAGTATCTATTTTTTAATGAAAGAGAGAATGAGCCGAAAGTTATTGTAATTAAAGATAGAGTACATATGATATATGACAACCGCATAAGCAAACCTCTTAAAAATCTTAGCGATGATAGGGCAATGAATCGTTTTTTAAACGCTATGGATGAAGCTGGCTATGATAGTGCGGTATGCGCCTACCTTAGTCTCGGCTGCGGAATATCATTTTATGCATATAAAAACTCAAAAGGCAAAAAGGTTGTAGATCTTGGTGACTTTTCTCTTAAAAAGAGTCTGCAAAATATGGAGTCTAACCCAATAAGAAGCAAGCTTTTAAACAACTTCAAAAATAGTTTTGCAAACGAGTGGAGCATATTAGAAAATAGTGACCTTGATATATTCGCAACAGCTGCGGCAATTTTAGGCTTAGAGGAAAACAGCTACGAAGCCATTAGCGACAAAGCCCTTGAATTTCGGGGTAACGGCGGATTGAAAATAGATATGAACTTTAATGAAAATGGACTAGATTACGAATCTATGATCGGCTCTATTATGAGTTTTAAAATTGCCGGAGCTGAAAACAGCCATCTTGCATACTCAATTTTTGAAGCAATAGGCGATATGGCAATATCTGTAACTGGTCAGCTAAAACAGAAATTGAAAATTGAAGAGACTATATTTCTTGGGGATATTTTTGAAAACTCAGTACTCTTTAGTAGAATCTTGAGCAAGCTTCAATCATCAAACCCTTTCTTCCCTACTAAAATCGCTCTTGACTATAATCGATAGAAAATGAGAGTTCGCTATCGCCTTAAAATAAAAGGTGTAGTACAAGGCGTAGGTTTTAGGCCTACGCTATATAAATACGCTATCGAACACGAAGCAGCAGGCTATGTCAAAAACTCTTCTGAAGGGGTGATAGCCGAGATAGAAGGAGATGAGGAATCAATAAACGCACTGCTCTATAAGATTGAAAATTGTCCGCCAAAACTTGCACGGATAGATAGAATCGATATAGAGCCCATAAAGCCTCTATTTGAGAATGAGTTTAAGATATTATCTTCTAAAAAAGATGGCTCAAAAAGCACGCCCATATCGGCTGATATTTCGGTTTGCGATAGATGTTTAAGCGAAATGAGAGACCCTGCAAATAGGCGCTATCTTTATCCATTTATCAACTGTACCGACTGCGGACCGCGATATACAATTACCCATACCGTTCCATACGATCGCCCAAACACATCAATGGCATCTTTTAAAATGTGCAAAGAGTGTGAAAAAGAGTACAAAGACCCAAGCAGTCGGCGCTACCACGCTCAACCTATAGCTTGCGACAAATGCGGGCCGCAGACTATTTTAAAAGCTAAAGGCTTAACGCTCAAGGGGCATGAAGCGATAAAAGAGTGTGCAAACCTCCTTGCTGAAGGCAAAATTGTGGCTATAAAGGGCATAGGAGGTTTTCACCTGATGTGCAACGCGTCCAAAACCGAGAGCGTAAAACTTCTTAGAGAGCGCAAAAAGAGAGCTTCTAAACCTTTTGCCGTAATGGTAAAGAATTTGCAAATGGCCAAAAGCCTTGCGACAATTTCCCAAATAGAAGAGGATCTTTTAACCTCGAAAGAGCGCCCTATAGTGCTTTTAAAAAAGAGCTCAAAAGAGCTTGAAGGCATTGCGCCGCAGATAGATATAATTGGAATTATGCTCCCTTATACGCCGCTGCACTACCTTCTGTTTGATTACATAGATTTCCCTTTAGTAGCTACTAGCGCAAACATAAGCGAAGAGCCAATTATCTTCACATATGAAGAGTTGGCACAAAAGCTTGCAGGTGTCGTAGATGCTGTGCTCGATCACAACAGAGAGATTGTGAATGCTTGCGACGACAGTGTCGCACATATTGTCGAAAATAGAGTTCAGTGGCTAAGAGTAGCTAGAGGTATCGCACCTGTGACAATACCGCTTTCGTTTAAGAGCGACAAAAAGATTTTAGCCGTAGGGGCAAACCAGAAAAACAGTATAGCTATAGCTTTTGATCACCAAATAGTCGCATCTGCACATATAGGCGATCTTGGCAGCTTAGAGGCTATGGGATACTTCGAGCGTACTATAAATACGTTTGGCAAGTTTTACAATTTTAAACCAGATTCGTTGGCACATGATAAGCACCCTAACTATGCAACAACCAAATGGGCATTAAACTATCTTAAAAATATAGAGAAACACTCCGTCCAACACCACTATGCGCATATGCTTGCCGTTATGGCAGAACATTCAGAAACCGGTAACACTCTCTCTTTTGTATGGGACGGCACCGGATATGGTGATGACGGAACTATATGGGGCGGGGAGGTGCTCATCGGGGATACAAAAAGCTTTAAAAGAGTAGCACATCTTAGGCCATTCAAACTTCTTGGAGGAGATAGAGCCGTAAAAGAACCGAGACGAGCTGCGCTTGCACTCCTTTTTGAACTGTATCGGCTTAAAGAGATACTCGAAATGGACAATCCGACAACAAGAGCGTTTAAAAAATCTGAAATAAAAGCACTCCATCAAGCGTGGTCAAAGGGATTAAACTCTCCTAAGACAACATCTATTGGGAGGGTGTTTGATGCCATCGCATCGCTTGCAGGTATCTGTCAGATAGCAAGTTACGAGGGAGAGAGCGGTCTTAAAATTGAGACAGCCGCTGCTTTAAAAGGAAAAATTAATGCAGTAATAGATGTAAAAGATGATCAAATAATCGACTGGGAGCCTCTTGTTAGATCAATAGTCGAAAATAGAGAATCGTCACCAGCCTTAGCTCTAATCGAAGGTTTAGCGGATACGATAAAGAGAATCTCTGATAAGTATGATGATACTCCAATTGCACTCTGCGGTGGAGTATTTCAGAATCGTACACTTTTAAGCGCCGTTATAAAGAGAGTAAAAGGGCGTACTCTATTGCTACCTAAAAAGATGCCGGTAAATGATGGGAGTATCTCTTTAGGTCAGCTCTGGTTTACGCTGCACAACATAGATTAGTCTCTCTGTTTTGTACTAAAACTGTAACCCAAAAGTCTCAACAATATATCCTCTCTTCTCTCTATCGGCACATTGAATTTAAACTCCGCCTCTTTTAAATAGTATATGAAGTTCTCCCTCTCTACTCCTTTATACTTTTTTATAAACTGATCAAAATAAGCCCAAAAACGTATGATAGTATTATCAAGAGATCTAAGCTTGGCTATGCGATGAATTTTTAAAAAACGTGAGAACTCTTTATAGTATATCTCTTCTAAGCCATCTTCGAGAAATTCAGCTTTATAGCGTTCTAAAGATGGCATAAGAATGTTATACACCTTTTCACCGTAATCAAATGTCAAAAAGTTATACGCATCAAATATATTCTTCTTATTTCCGCGCTTAGAGTGGTCTAAATAGAGATATTCATCATATTCAAGAATATTGTCTCTATTTTCTTCGTAACACTCTTGCAGATAAATCAAAATTCTGCTTCGAATCAGATCATAAAATCTCTTAGCGGTTACATATGTAACACCCACTCTTTTTGAAGCTTGGCGGGCAGTTAAATCGCTGCTAAAAGCTAAAATCAACTCTTTTTGTCTTGCGATCTTTTTTGGACTAAATCTCTTTAGGCACTTACTGCACTTTACTCGTCCATCAGATAGATAATAGACTTTAGAAAAACACTCTATACATCTCACACTTTTATCCTACTAATGAATGTCCTTAAAATATATAAGACAACATACTTTTAAAGACTATTTTACTAAAAAACACTATAATCGAAACCCTAAT
>JAKIUX010000180.1 GCA_021647345.1 Hydrogenimonas sp. | reverse complement strand
AAGGCCTTCCGTGGCATGTTATAGAGATGGATCCAGACACCACGCTGGAAGTGAAGTAGATGCTCGATATTTCGCAGATACCCACACCATGCTACGTTTGCGAAGAGGAGCTGCTTGAGAGAAACCTTAAAATACTTGACAGAGTGCAAAAAGAGAGCGGAGCCAAGATACTTCTGGCTCTAAAAGGGTTCGCCATGTGGAGCACATTCGATCTGGTCGGCAGATACCTTGCCGGAACAAGTGCCAGCGGACTGCACGAAGCGCTGCTTGGGCGCGAAACGATGAATAAAGAGGTGCACACCTACTCACCAGCTTTCAAAGATGATGAGATAGAGCAGATAGCCTCCGTAAGCGACCATCTTATCTTTAACTCACCGGGCCAGATAGAGCGCTTTTTGCATAGAGCGAAATCTATCAACCCTTCTCTTTCTTGCGGCATCAGGGTCAATCCGGAAACATCCAGCGCACCGGTAGATCTATACAACCCCTGCGCTCCATACAGCAGGCTCGGTACCACAATATCAAATTTCGATCCAAATATTCTTGAAAACCTTGACGGCCTCCACTTTCACGCACTATGCGAACAGAATGTAGATGCGCTTGAGAGCGTACTGGCCGCTTTTGAAGATAAATTCGGAAAATATATAGGTCAGATGAAATGGATAAACTTCGGCGGCGGCCACCATATAACGAGAGCTGATTACGATGTAGATAGGCTCATAGAGGTTATAGCCGACTTCAAAAAAAAGCACGGGGGTATTACGGTATATCTTGAGCCGGGCGAGGCTGTAGGCTGGCAAACAGGGCCTCTTGTAGCCTCGGTGCTCGATATAGTACACAACGGAATCGACATAGCCATACTCGACGTCTCGGCCGAGGCGCACATGCCAGACACTCTGGCGATGCCATACAGGGCCGAAGTGAGAGGAGCGGCCGATGCCGGTAAGAAGCCCTATACCTATCGACTTGCGGGTAACACATGTCTGGCCGGAGATGTCATGGGAGACTACAGTTTCGACCAACCGCTAAAGATTGGAGATAAAGTGCTCTTCGAAGATCAGATCCACTATACGATGGTCAAAAGCACCACATTCAACGGTGTCAAACACCCATCTATTGCGATATGGACTAAAGACGGCTCTTTAAAAATAGTTAGGGAATTCGGTTATGAAGATTTTAAAAATAGGCTATCTTAGAAGAATATGTGAAGATATGCCCAGAACCTTCTATTTCGGCAAATAGATTAGTTAAAAAACCAAAAGTTTAGGATGCAAGCTTTACTCTCTTGATTTTTAACAATAAAAACTGAAGCCTATAACTTCTCATTGCTAACTTCTCGTTGGAGCTTCTGAAAAAGCTCTTCTGCAAACAATATCTGCAGCGTAATAGTCGAAATTTCATAGAAATTCCTAAATACCATAGCAAAGCCGTTTAAAAAGAAGGGATTTTTCAGAGCATACCGTTGTTAATCGTTGAGCTGCAAAGCGAGAGAAGATATCTCCTCTTCTAACTGCTCCCTGCTCTCGAAAGGAAATATCAGCGGCTCTTTTGTCTCATCTTTGTAGTGGCAGCAGATGGCGTAGTGCAGAAGTTTGACATCTTCATTGGCCGACTCGTCAAACCACTCAAGAGATATCGGGGTGACGGTACCGTCCGCATACTCGATTATAACGGCGGGATACAACCTTCCTATCTCTCTCATATCTACCGGTCTGGCACAAATCTCTATGACCATTCCTCTCTCCTATAGCACTTTTGGCAACAATGATACAATAAGAACGTTTACTTTCCTTAACAAAAAGGTCCAAATTGCCGATATTAAGCAAAACCTGAATGCACAGAAGGGTGCTATGCAAACATACAATATCTACTACGAATCGGCACTTACATTCCACCTTTTGCCAATGGATGAGATAAACAGGGCGAAGTCGATACTTATACAGATATTCAGCGGCACCTCTTCTCGCACGATGCTTGAGAAGCTCGTCAGGGAGACAAGAGTCTTTTTTCCAAATGCGATAATAACAGGGGTTACAACCGCAGGAGAAATCTCCGACTCCAAATTGACGACACACAAAACCCTCATATCGATTACAACCTTTAAAAAAACAAAGGTGACCTCTCTTTCGATAGATGCCGTAACGCCGCAAAACAGTTTCGAAGCGGGTGAGCTTCTCGCCGACAAACTGCTAAAGAGGGATACTCGACTGCTGATTCTCTATACTGAAGGGCTATACGTAAACTCTGATGACTTTCTTGCAGGTGTAAATAAAAAGGCACAAGGTGTTCCGGTTTGCGGAGGGGTGGCAGCTGATAACGGAAAATTTTTTGAAACATTCATTTTTCACGATGATAAAATCCTTACAAAAGGGGCTGTCGGCATAGCTCTTTCGGGAAAGCATTTAAGAATCAGAACAGACTATATGAGCAGTTGGGAGGCTGTAGGCCCCAATCTTCAGATAACAAGAGCGGTCAAAAACAGGGTTTACGAGATAAACGGGCAAAATGCGATAGCTCTTTTTAGGCACTACCTCGGTGACCACTTTATCGAAAATCTTCCCGAAACCGGTTTCGAGATCTCTCTCACATTCGAAAAGGATGGGTGCCTGCTCAACAGGAACGCAGTCGCAATCTCAGATGACGGAGCTTTAGTCTTTACCGGCAACATTCCCCCAAAGAGTCTATGCAAGTTTGGATATCTTGATAGAAACAGGATCGCTCCCGACTCGATGATGGGCGCTAAAGCGTTCGAAGAGACAGATATGGAGAGCTTTTTCATTTTTTGCGGGCTCGGCAGAAAAAGGTACCTAAAAGAGGTTACGGCGAAGCAGGTAGACCTCTTTGCGAATGTAGCTACCGTAAGCGGTTTTTTCGGATATGGCGAATATGTACATAAAGATGGAATCAACTGCCTTCAGAACCAGTCATGTACTGTAATAGGGCTAAGCGAAGATAGCGGTACCGGAGATTCCGAGTCTGTATGTATGATCTATCACGATAATGATGGAAGCGAAGTTCAAAGATCTCTAGCACACCTCGTAACAGTAACCAATCAGGAGCTTGAAGAGAAAGCGAAACAGTTAGAGACTCTTCTATCTTATCTTCCCGCCGGCGTACTCTATTTCGACAATAAGCTTCAGATAACTCTCTACAACGAACTGGCTTTTACATATCTTGGAATAGATAAGAACAAGGATGATTTTAGAGATCTCAATATGTTGAAAATGGGTTGGGTAACAAATCTATTCAGAGAGACTCTACTGCATGAAGAGAGTGTTTCAGGCGGAGCGCTTGCGGAGAATGGCGACGGAAAACAGAGATATATACGCATCAAAACCGTTCCCCTCAAAAGAGGGGATGAGCTTGTAGGTGCTATGGCTATTATTCAAAGCGAAGGGAAGATTGATTACTAAAAAGGCCAGATAGACTCGACTATCTTTGTGCCCCACCCCTGCTCGGTCGCCTCTTTAACATCACCCTGAGATTCATATAGTATCT
>JAKIUX010000179.1 GCA_021647345.1 Hydrogenimonas sp. | reverse complement strand
CTTCTATACGGTTAATACCTATATCTATGACAACAGCTCCCTCTTTGACCATATCTTCGGTTATGAGCCCCGCTTTTCCTACACCTACTACGAGAATCTCTGCCCGCCGGGTATGGGAAGCGAGATCTTTGGTATATATGTGGCATATGTCGACCGTCGCAAAGGCGTTTAACAGCAGAGCGGCCATAGGTTTGCCAACAATATTGCTGGCTCCGACTATGCAGGCATCTTTCCCTTTGGGGTCTATGCCGTAGGCTTCAAGCATCTTCATCACCCCCAAAGGAGTGCAGGGGACGAATGCCTCAAGCCCTGTCATCAATCTTCCGAAATTATAAGGGTGAAAGCCGTCCACATCCTTGTTGGGGTCTATGAGCTCCAGAATTCTTGTGGTGTCTATATGTTTTGGAAGAGGCAGCTGAACCAAAATACCGTCTATATTCGGATTCTTGTTCATCATCAAGATAGTCTCTTCTATCTCGCTTTGGCTGATGCTTTCGGGCATCTCGTGCGTAATTGAGTAGATGCCGGCCTCTTTGCAGGCTTTTGCCTTCATCTTTACGTAGGCGTGGCTTGCCGGATCGTCTCCTACCAGTATCACAGCCAGACCCGGAGTTATCTCTTTCTCTCTCTTGAGCTTCTCAACCTCATTGGCCACCTGCGAACGAATCTGCGCCGCAAGCTTTTTGCCGTCGATTATCTCCATCTACCTGTCCTTATGACAATTTGGGTAGAATATTATCTAAATATTGATTAAAAGGCATTGAGTGAAGTATCTTATAATAGCTACTCTTTCGGCACTTCTGCTTTTTGCCGAGGAGTCTTTTATTACCGAAGGGGAATATGGTCAGATGCTCTATGAGAATCCAAGGGGGATAGGGTGCGTTCACTGTCACGGAAAAAGGGGCGAAGGTGCTCTTATTGCGCGCTACAAAGATAACGGAGAGCAAAAAGAGTTGAGAGCTCCTGGTATCAGGGAAATTCCTCTTGCGAAGCTAAAAAGCAGCCTGCTTAAGCGCCACAGAGTCATGCCTACATATTTTTTGACCGATAAAGAGATCAGAGCGATATTTTACTATCTGCATATGGGAGGCGAAGAGTGATTTTTGAAGATCTTAAAGAGCTGCAAAATGAGGTTGAGGCCGGCGATTTTGAGGCTATAGAGCGCAGAAGAGGGGGGCGTCCTCAGCAGGCACGCTTTAAACCGCCCTATATCAGAAGCGCTCTTATGCTCTCTGCGCACCGCCTGCGCCACCTTAACCGTCTCGACTCTTTAGAGGCAGATGTCGTTGTCTTAAACCTCGAAGATGGAGTGGCTCCCTCTTTGAAGCCCTTGGCCCTGCGCCTTGCGGCCCTCTTTCTTGCGGAAGCAAAAAACATAAACTCAAGAACCGTTGTAAGAGTCAACCCTCTCGATAAGGGTGGAAGAGAGGAGATAGAGTATCTAAACACTGTTTTGCCCGATGCTGTGAGAATTCCGAAGGTTAAAAGTTCGAAGGATGTAGAGGAGGCTCTCGATCTTGCAGATGAGAAGATAAAGATTGACCTCTCCATTGAGACGAAGGAGGCTTTTGAAGCTATATCTACTCTTAGAGTGAACGAGAGGGTGGAGCTTTTCTACCTGGGGGCTCTCGATCTTTTGGCATCTTTGGGGCTTCCTCAGCGCATAGTGCAGCTTCACAACCCAACTATGCACTATATACTCTCCAGATTTCTAATAAAAAGTTCCGCTATAGGAGCGCTTCCTGTATCTTTTGTCTACCAGGAGTATAGTGATACCGAAGCTTTTGAGAATTGGTGTCTGCTTGAGAAGAGGATGGGGTATCATGCAAAGGGGTGTATCTCTCCAACTCAGGTTGATATAGCGAACAGGCTCTTTATGCCGGAAGCGGAGGAGATCGAGTGGGCGCGCAGAGTTGTGGAGCTTTTCGAGTCTGACCCAGACTGCAGCGGTTTTGCCGACGACGAACTCGGCTTCGTTGATGAGCCTATCTACAAAGGTGCGAAAAAACTTTTGAAGAGCATTGGTGCAGAGTTATGAGTTATGAGTTATGAGTGAAAAGTTTGGATGAAAGATGTTAAAGGTTAGAAGCTCCGCTTTTGATATTTTTGATATAAATTAATATTAATAACGGATAAATCTCATAATTTTCACTTGATTTATAACTTTTTAGATAGTTCAAATGTCAGTACAGTCTATAGTATATGTAAAATCTGATCTTTGTCGTCTCTTTTGGGCGGGGGTAGTCTTTGTAGGCGGTTTTTATGGTATCAAGAGAGTTTTTGTCCAAAATCTCAGACTCAGATCCTTGTATGATTTTTAGTCCTGTTATATCGCCGTTGGGGTGAAGATCGAACTCCACTATATTCATCCCCGCCTGTCCGAGCCGAGCAGCGAGATACGGGTAGCCTCTGATAGTAAGGTAGTGCTGGGTTATTCCTTGAATACGAGATAGGTTATCTTTTATGAACCTCTTCTGCTCAGGGGAGAAGCGGTCGAAATCATCTTTATAGAGAGCTTTGAACTCTCTGTTCGATAGAGCATCTCCTATCTCGGCGATAGATGGAGGCTTCGGAGTTGAAGGAGCCATAGCCGGTGTTCCGAGGGCTCCGGCAAGTTTGGATAGAGGAGTAGTTCTATTTTCGCTTCTTTTGCTTTCGGCTCTGCTTTCGTTGGTATCTTTTGAAACGATCTTTTCGGCCTTGGCGACTCTTTTTGTTTCAGGTTCGACCCTCTCTTTTGGCTTCGGTTTTAAGGTACTTTTTTTAGGGTTCTCCTTCTCTATCGCTTTAGGTGCGGGTTCTCTTTTTATCTCTTTTTTTATAGGTTTTGGCTTCGGCTTTGCTGCACTTTTCTCTTTTTGCGGAGGTTTTGGAGTTTTTGGCTTCACCGCTTTTTTGATGGGTTGCACTTTAGGCTTAGGGGCGGCAGGGGCCGGCATGGGTGCGGGTGTCGTGAAATCTTCCAAAGAGATTTCCACTCTTTTGGCGCTGCTTGCATCGAGCCGTTTCTCTTCGCTCTTTTGAAGAAGCAGCCATATAGAGAATATTATAATGATATGTATGGCAAGAGATAGAAAAAATGTGCCAACTTTGCGTCTATTCATTAATTATGGGACTCTCTTTGGTTTTCAAAGTGGTTATTATGGCATAACCTGCCATTTTATAGCCATAATTTCATCTTAACCGCTAATTGCCTATAATATCTTAAAAAATTGCGAGGAGAGAGGATGAAGCATACAAAAAGCGTAGCGGCGTATGAAGAGGCTAAAAAAGTTATACCGGGAGGTGTCGATTCGCCCGTTAGAGCCTTTGGCAGTGTTGGGGGTACTCCTCCATTTATAGCGTGCGGCGACGGGGCCTATCTTATAGATATAGACGGCAACCGTTATATAGATTATGTGCAGAGCTGGGGGCCGCTGATTTTCGGTCATTGTGACCCTACAGTGGAAGCGGCGGTCATAGAGACTGCAAGAAAGGGGCTCAGTTTCGGAGCGCCTACTACGCTTGAA
>JAKIUX010000178.1 GCA_021647345.1 Hydrogenimonas sp. | reverse complement strand
GTTACGGAGCAGTTTGATATAGCTTACCACCAAAACTCTCTAAAAGTCGGCTTTCAGCTATTTATGTTCGATGCAACAAGGGTTAGCTCTTTGAATATTCACGCCGCTAACTTTTTTTCAAAGCTCTCCACAGCAGGCGCTGAGTATGGCGCGCTTATAGCGATAGTAGGACTCGATATGCAGAAGACTCCAAAACCCTTTGTGGAAGAGCTTGAAGATGCCGGTATAATCTTTTTCGAAAACGAGACAGACTTTTTTACCGATGAGATAGTTCAGTCGATGTTAGGCGGAGGTTCAGCAGCAAAAAAAGAGAAAAACAGATTGACCAAACCAGTAGTGGCGAGACTTCCCGTGTTTGTAGAGTCTGCAATGGGTACACTGCAGATGATGACCAATATGATAGCCGTTAAGGATGATATGAAGATACAGGAGTTTGCAGCCAAGGGCGAAGATTTGATGGCAAGTTCGGTCGCTTTCTACGGCGATATCGAGGGTATGGTTACTCTTGTTATGCCTAAAAAACTGGTCAAGAAGTCCTGCATGCTTCTAATAGGGGAAGAGAGCGAAGATGATGAGATTCTAGCTGATGCTTTGAGCGAACTTGTAAACATTGTGGCCGGAAAGTCAAAAACCGCACTTCAAGATGTCGGAGTGAACATAAATATCACCCTTCCTCGAAGCTACACATCTATAGATGATCTATCGGCGGTTTTGCAAGGGGTGCAGGGGGTTCAGGTCAATTTTAGTTTCGATGATTATCCTTTCACTTTCTATTTAAGTCCTTAAAGGAGTGTTATGCTTGTAGCCCCCAGTATACTTTCGGCAGATTTCGGCAACCTGGCAAGGGATGTGAAGGCGATCTGCGACGGCGGATGCGACCTTGTTCACGTCGATGTGATGGATGGCCACTTCGTTCCAAATATGACGATAGGGCCTGTTGTGGTAAGCGCTGTGGCCAAAGCCGCTACCAAGCCTCTCGATATCCATTTGATGGTAGAAAACAACACCTTTTTTGTCGATCTTTTTGCGCCTCTGAAGCCCGGCTACATCTCTTTTCACATAGAGGAGGAGAAGCATCCCCACAGACTTGTCCAAAAGATAAGAGATTTAGGCATAAAACCGGCGATAGTTCTAAACCCCCATACTCAGCCAAAATGCGTAGAGTTTCTTTTGGAAGATCTAGATATGGTTCTTCTTATGAGTGTAAACCCAGGTTTTGGAGGGCAGAAGTTCATCCCGAGCGTCCTTGAGAAGGCCAAGATGATGAAAGAGCTTATCGAAAAGCGAAACCCTAAGTGCCTGATAGAGGTAGACGGCGGCGTCAACGGTAAAAATGTTCACGATCTAAAAGCTGCCGGAGTCGATGTTGTTGTGGCCGGAAGCTACGTTTTTGGAAGTGAAAACATCTCACAAGCCATAGAGTCGTTGAAGGTGTAGTTATGCGCTCCTTCTGTTTCAATTTTAGCGGGGCAGTTTTGCTATGCGCGTAAAAATTTGCGGCATCACCTCTATAGAGGACGCCTTGGCGGCTGTCGAAGCCGGTGCCGACGCTTTGGGATTCGTCTTTTACGAAAAGTCGCCACGCTACGTTACGATTGAGAGAGCAAAAGCCATAACTGATGCTCTTGCGCCATTTGTTGAGAGGGTAGGGCTCTTCGTGGACAAAAGACCAAAAGAGGTTGACGAAATTTGCAGATTGAGCGGTATGAGCACCGCTCAGATCCACTTCGATGTGGACGAGAGCTATTTTCATGCACTCTCTACAAAACCTTTGCCGGTAGTAAGAGCCAAGGCTCCAGAAGATATTTTAAATTTCGAGTCGCGCTACCGCATAGTAGACGCCTATTGTGAAGCTTACGGAGGAGCTGGAAAGAGGCTAAATCTTGAGTGGTTTGACGGGGTAGACTGCTCGAAGATCATTCTTGCTGGGGGGTTGACCCCCGAAAATGTGCATGAGGCTCTTCATTACGGTTTTTACGGGCTTGATGTGAGCAGCGGAGTGGAGCTTGAGAAGGGGAGAAAAGATAGGGCGAAAGTCGAAGCCTTTATAGAGGCGGCGAAAGGGGGAGGATGCGCCCGCTGATAGACAATATAGTCGCTTCCGTCAAAAAGAGCGGCGGAAAGATGGAGCTCGATAGGTTCAAAGAGCTGATTTTAAAGATGAGAGACTCCCTTTTTGAGAGTGTCGATACGCTTATGGAGCTTATCATAGCATCCGGGGTTCCTATAGAGATAGTGGGTGACGAAGTTATTTTGAAAACATCTTTTCGACCGTGGAGAGAGGAGACCTTCTGTATTATTGATATAGAGACAAACGGAAGCAAGCCGAACCGCTCTCAGATTATAGAGATAGGAGCAATAAAGTGGCGAAACGGCGAAGTTGTAGACCGATTCGAGTCTTTCGCCGAGTGCAGTTACCTGCCCTATCAGATAAGCGAGATAACGGGTATAAACCCTGAAGATCTCGAAGGCGCCCCGCCGCTGCAGAAGCTGCTGCCGCAGTTTAAAGCCTTTCTTGGCGACGCAATATTTGTAGCGCACAACGCCACATTCGACTACAACTTCGTCTCTTCATCTTTTGAGAGATTCGGTTTAGGGGTTCTTGGAAACAGAAGGCTTTGCACCATCGAGCTTGCCAAAAGAACGATTGAAGCGGAGCGTTACGGACTAGGGCATCTCAATATCGCTCTCGATATAAACACGCTGGTTCACCACAGAGCCTACGCAGACGCCGTAACGGCAGCGAAGATTCTTGAAATAGGGCTTAGAAATCTGCCCGATTCCGTCGTGACCACCGAAGAGCTTATCGACTTTACGAAGATGCCCATAAAGAGGGCTAAAGCTGAAGTTAGCCGATCTTTATAAATCTGTTTAATACCTTCGTTGCAAGAAGATCTCCCCAAACGTTTATCGAGGTTCTAAACATATCGAGTATTCTATCTACCGCCGCTATGAGCCCTATAGCCTCTAGAGGCAGGCCGACCGCGCTTAAAATCATAGTCATCATAACAAGTCCCGCGCCCGGTATCCCCGCCGCGCCGATGGAGGCGAAAGTTGCCGTTACGAAGATGATGATCTGCTCTGTAAGACCCAGCTCTACGCCGAAGCTGTTGGCTATGAACATTACAGCTATAGCCTCATATAGAGCGGTTCCGTCCATATTGACAGTAGCTCCTAAAGGGAGTATGAAACCCGCACTCTCTTTTTTTACGCCCCCTTTTGTTTCGCTCACCTCTATTGAGACGGGAAGCGTTGCGGAGCTTGAGGCGGTCGAGAAGGCTACAAGCACCGCTTCGCGCACCTTCAAGAAGTATGAGAAGGGGTTAAAGCGCCCTATGGCGTACGCTACCAGCGGGAGTATGACAACAGCGTGCAGAAACAGTGCGACGAGAACCGCTATGACATAATCTTTTAGCTGATAAAGTGTCTCCAGCCCCTCTTTGGCTATGACATACCCGATAAGCGAGAAGACTCCAAGAGGTGTAAGCTTTATAACCCAGCCTGCTATTTTGCTCATCGCGTCGTTAAGAGCGT